>CANPHE010000004.1 GCA_947573795.1 uncultured Alistipes sp.
CTCGACCTCATGATTATGAATCATGCGCTCTAACCAGCTGAGCTATCCCGCCATTCCATTTTAGCGAGTGCAAAGGTAATAGAAATTTCGGTCCCTGCAAAATATTTTCACGAAAAAATCGAGCTTTTTAAATCGATTCGAGCTTGTGGCACTGGTTTTGAACCCGCTACCCCCAAATGCGGCTCCATACCTTCGACATACCGACGCTTTTCCGGCTCGTTCTTACAGAGGCTCGACCCGTTCCGGCCGAAGACCGGCCCGAAGACGAAGCTCGTGTCGAATACGCCCGCGCGAACCGCAGCCTCCGAATCGGACAACCCCTTCGACAAACACCGTTCACCGAAAAATACGAATAAACGCAAAAACAATCGATTCATGTCACTATCCGCAAACACCCGGACCAAAGTGTCCGACATTTTCGGCGTCCTGCGCGTCGTCGCCGGCGTCGTACTGCTGGCCGCCCTGTCGTGGGAGATCATCGCCGGCGACCACATCCACTTTTCGCAGGCCTATCTGACGATCCAGCTGATCGTCTGCCTGATCTTCATCGGCGACTTTTTCATCCGTTGGTCGGTCGCCGAACACAAAGGCCGCTTTTTCTGGCACAACCTCCTGTTCCTGCTCTTGTCGATCCCCTATCTCAACATCATCGTCTGGAGCGGCAAAACCCCGTCCCACGACTGGGGATTGGTCGTCAGTCTGATTCCGCTGCTGAGGGCCTTTCTCGCCATGACCATCATCGTCCATTGGCTGGTCTCCGGAACCAAGATGCGCCGTCTGTTCGCCGCCTACCTCTTCACGGTGGTCGTTTTCACCTACATCTCCGGACTGGTGTTCTTCGACTACGAAGCGCTCGTGAATCCCAAACTCGACGGCTTCGGCAACGCACTCTGGTGGGCCTGGATGAACGTCACGACCGTGGGTGCCGCCATATTTCCCGTAACGGCCATCGGCAAGATTTTCTGCGTACTGCTCCCTTCGCTGGGCATGATGTTCTTTCCGATCTTCACCACCTACGTTCTTCAGGAATTCGCACCGCAAAAAAAGTCCGACCAACAATAGGTCGGACTTTCGAACCGCAAAGCGGGAAGTACTGTCAAGATATATACAACCCTACACCTTTTCTGTTTCCTGCCAGTCGATTCGCTGAGGACGGTCGTATACTCGCGGGCACAGGCCGCCCCGCTAAAGCGGGGTTTTCGAGGGAAATAGCCGCACATTGTTCTTTCGTAAGTCATCTGTCCCCGGAGTTGACCTCCCCATTCATTGCCTTCGATACAAGGCGATCACAATCGAATGGATTCGAATTGCCAAGCCGCAGCAGCAGAAGCGGCGCGCCGGAAGTCCCCTCCGAGGAGGGGACTTCCGGGTGCAAACCGCAAAGTGATCGGGCTTTGAAGTAGGTTTCGTGTAAAATTGTATATCGTTATCTAACGTTATTTCTTCTGCTCGCGCAGCAAGTCGCGGATCTCGGTAAGCAACAGTTCCTCCTTCGAAGGTGCGGGAGGCGCCGGTGCCGGAGCGGGTTCCGCGGCTTTTTTCTTCATCAAACGATTCATCAGTTTGACCATCAGGAAGACGCAGAAAGCCAGAATCGTGAAATCGACGCACTGCTGGATGAAAGCTCCGTAGTTCCAGTAGATCGGTTCGACGGCATTCGGCTGTACGACGACATCGCTGCCGCCCGCCACGGTATGCACCGCATGGGAGGTTACGTCGCGGACCTTCGAGATATCCAGCCGCAACTGCGAAAAGTCCGTATTGCCCAACAATGCGCCGATCGGCGGCATGAGAATGTCGTTGACCAGCGACGACACGATCTTGCCGAACGCCCCGCCGATAATCACACCGACGGCCATGTCCATCACGTTTCCTTTGAGCGCGAACTCTTTGAATTCTTTGAAAAAAGCCATATACGTAAGGTTACTATTAAAGGTTACACACAGAACAAAGATACGAATAAGCGAGGGCAAAAGCAAACTTGTTTGCATTTTGCCGAGCGAGAGTATCTAAGACGAAGTCAAAGATACGAATAAGCCGAGAGAAAAAAGCAAGCTCGCTTGCATTTTTCCGAGGCGCAGTATCTTCGGCAAAGCCAAAGATACGAATAAGCGAGGGTAAAAGCAAACTTGTTTGCATTTTGCCGAGCGAGAGTATGTTCGACAAAGCCCAAAAACAACGTTTTTGGTAAATATTCCACCATTCATGCCGAACACCGGCATTCCGTTCCGAATTCTTCCGTATTTCGCATCCCGACCGCATCGCGATCCGCCCCCAAAAAAGGGAGCGGTCGCAATGACCGCTCCCCCATCGATAGTCTCACGACATGCGACTATTCGTCGTAATCGTCGTCGGTGAGTTTCGTGATCCAGGAATCGGAGCCCGCAGGAGCCAACGCCTCCGCCTCTTCAGCAGTCAGGAAATCATCCTTGTCGAACATGATATCCTCGAAACGATTGACCGAGCACTGGTAGGCACCGAAGCTGTAAGTCCACGACTTCGAATAAATGCCGAAAATCGCCAGCAAGTCGCCTCGGGCACCGTCCTTCACGATCGGCGCCTTTGCGAAACGCGAATAGCCGCTCGTGCGGACCGTGAAGACACCGGCCGCCATCGTGCTCGAAGGCACGGCATCGCCGTAAGTGAAAAGCACCGAACCGTAATAGTTGCAGTGGATGTTCTTATCCGTACCCTCGCTCTTGAAAGTCTCGTTCACCGCCCACTTGTACCAATATTTGCTCTCCACGGGACGCAGGTCGGTGCACATCCACGAAGGATAGAGGTTCGAACCCACGGCACCGTAGCGGCACGCGACGTCGCGTATCAGCACCATACGGCCCAGGTAATCCTGGCCGGCCTGACCGAAGAAGCTTCCCTGGTTATCCTTCGTGATCTCCAGAATCTCTTTGCCGAGACTGAGCTCCGTAGCCTCGCCGAGGAACACGCGGCGATTCACCTCCGACTGGTTCTCGATGTTCGAGTTGGCGTAGAACTTGTGCTCGCCCGCTTTGTTGTAGGAATCGGTCGGACCGCCGCCCAGCGAGAGCATCATACGGTAATTGCCGATGTAAAGCCCCGCGATCTTAACATAGACCCAATGGGTCGGAATCTTACCGGTCTCGCGGTCGAAATGCCCCATCGGATAGTCCACGCTGAGGTTCGAACCGAGTTTGAGCTCGATAGCGCCCGTCTCGTCGACCAGGTGGAGCGACTTATAGATATTGCCCTCCTCGTCGCTCGACTGAACCTTGCCCTTGATGTAATAGTTCGCATCCTCGGGAATCTGCGTATACTTCGTATCTTTCCAACTGCTGTTCTCACCGGTGTTGGCCACGTCCCCATGCTCATCGATGAACATCTTCTTCACCTCGGCAATGGTCTTGAGCTCCATGCCGGCGAAATCTTCGTCGGTGTACACCTTGGCGGGAGCCGGCGTATCGAAATCGTTGTAGCACCCCGCAACGGCCGCCATGACGGCCAATAAAGCGCTTATCCGAAATAATTTTTTCATCATCGTCGTATCGTATTAGAAGCGGAAATATACATTGAGGTAATAGTTCGTGCCGAGCAGGTAGAAATACTTCGAATCGAACGGCGAATAGTACTTCACAGGCGTATTGCTCTGGTTTACATAGCTCTGACGCGAAAGACGCATCTGCTCGTAACCGCCCGTGCGGATATCCTGATTGTTGAGCAGGTTCTTCACCTCCAGGCTGAATCCCAGCTGGTAGGTGCGGTGGATATACCACGTCTTACCGACGCTCGCATTGAGCGTATAAGCCGAATCGAACTTCTCCTGACGGCGCAGGTCCATCAGCGCCTCCCACTTCACCGCCGGGTCGAGCTGCGTAGCATCGCCCGGACGCAGCACGGTGGCATAAGCCGAACTCGTACGGCGCGCAGGGTTCATCGAGAGGTAATTGCGGTCGTAGAAATTCCAGTCCACCGAAGCGAACCAGTTGTGCGGACCGCGGTAGTTCAGGCCCAGATTCAGGGCCGTCTGCGGAGCGCTCTCCACGCGCAGGTCCTTCCACAGCACCTTATCGCCGCGCAGCACCTCCTCGCTGTTATCGCGCGTCTGCGTAAAATCGGCATTCGACGTATAGCGGTAATCGCCCAGGCTCAGGGCGCCGTTGAACGAGATACCGCCCCAGATCGGCACGTTGACGCCCACTTCGAGACCGTAGTAACGTTTGTCGATACCGCTGATGGCGAAATTGGTGAAGGCGCTTCGCGTATCGTCGTAGTAGGAGATCACCTTCGACTGGTCGGCGATCGTCGTATAGTAACCCGAGATGCGGGCCGTGATCCACGGCAGGTTGATGTTATACGAAAGATCGGCGCCGAAAATCTTCTCCGAATCGAGTCCCGGAGTAGTGGTGTTGCGCGTACGCGCCGAAACGAAGGCATCGCGGAACTGCGGCGGATTGACCATATAGGTCACGTTGGCCTGGAGCGCATGGGCTCCCGAGAAACGGTAGGCGAATTCGCCCTTGGCCTTATAGGTGAGGTAGTCGAGCGTCTCGGAGTTGCCGAGCGAATTGTCGGCGAACAAACCTTTCATCCAACGACCTTCGCGCCACATGGCCGTATAGCCCACTTCGCCGCCCAAGGTCATCGAGAAACCGCCGAACGTCGCCTCGTACTGCGCCCACAACTGTGCCTGGCGCAGATGGGCGTAATAGTCGTAGTTGAACTTGTCGCCCTCCTTCACGTGACGGGCATCGCCGTGGGCCATGTAATACAGCAGGTCGTTCTGCGAAAGCACCGGATCGGTATTACCGTTGTCGCGCAGGGCGAATTTGTCCACGTCGAGCCAGTAATCGGCACCCAGAAGGTCCTTCACCTGGTCGTAGTATTCCGTACGATTGACGCGCGCCGTAACACCGCCCCGCAGGATCGACTGGTTGCGGAACGTGTGGGCGATATTGGCCGCGAAGTTGAAGTCGCGCTGGTCCGTATGGCGCTCCTCGATCATGTAGACACCCGTCTTACCCTGGGCGTTCTGACGGTAATTCGCCTCATACATGCCGTCGAAATCGATCAGGCTCTTGTTCGGATCGCCGATCCAGTCGCGCAGAGCCGCCATCGCTCCTGCCGTATAGGTTTCCTGACCGATCGGATCGGCCTCGATACCCGCAGCGGTCGAATACTTGCGATTGAGGTAGAAGCTCGGCAGGTTGCGGTAGTAATCCGGACGCGGGTCGCGGGCATCGTTCCACGTAAGCGCCGAATAGCCGTTCTTACCGAAGCGCAGCGAGGCGGCGGCCTGCAACTTGGTGCTCGACGAGATATCGAAACCGTAGTTGAGCATCACGATCGGCTCGTGGTAATCGCGTACGCGCGTGTTGCGCAGTTTGCCGCACTGATAGCCGACATTGGGGTTGTAATAGTTGTTGCCCAGCAGATTGTAGGCCTCCTGCGTCGAAGCCTGCTGCGCACCGCGCTCGGTAGGAGCACCCAGCACGGTGAGGGCCAGGTTGTGACGGTCGCCGCCGAAACGCTTCTCGACCGACGCGAAATAGCCGTAGGCGTTATAGTATACACCGTCGACATAGGAGTTGCCGCCCTGGCGCGTCGAAAACGAGAATCCGTACGACCAACCGTTGTCCAGCAGACCCGAAGCATAGGAGACCATCGCCCGGAAACGATACATCGAGTTGCCGTTCACGACACTGGCGCGGAATCCCTTGCGCAGCTGCGAGGCACGGGCGTTGACGTTGGTCGTACCGCCCACCCCGTCGATACCGAATCCCGAGGACTTCAGTCCGGAGGTATTCTCCTGGTTACGCGTAGCGTCGTTCAGACCGCTCCACAGCGACCAGGGTCCGTAGCCCGTCATGGCATCGTTGAAACGGATACCGTTCAGGTAGATGCTTGAATACTGCGAGTCGTAACCGCGGACGTTGAAACGCATCTCGCTGAACTTGTACGAAGCGATGTTGTTGAAAACGTCTTTCGACGAGGAGAGCGACGACGGCAACGCCTGGGTATCGGTCGCCGTATCGGAGTCGAACTCCGAGAAAACCGAGTCGTCGATGACGTTCTGCACGTCGGGCGAGAGGACCACGGCATTGAGATTCTTGACCATGGTACCGACGCGCACCGCGAAATCGAGCCGTTCGTACTCGGGAGCCTCGAATTTGAGGCGATAGTCGCCCTTGGGAAGTTGCCCGATGTCGAAATAGCCCTGGCTGTCGGTCATGACCGTAACGCCGAGCGGCTCGACGACCACCTTCACGTTGCCCAGCGCGGCACGCCCGTCGCGCGAAACGACGCGGCCCTTCACGCCGCCCTCCTGGGCATAAGCCGCAAGGGTGAAGCATGCGAGCAGAATAGCGAGTAAATTTCTGATCTTCATAGGAAATATTGTTGGGTTATTTGCCGATTTGAATGAATACGGGGAAGTGGTCGCTGAAACCGTTCTGGAAGTTGTTGCCTACGAACGTACGCAGCGGATAGCCCTTGTACTGTCCCTCCTTCTGGAACAGATAGGGGGCGCGGAAAATGCTGCCGTAGAACTTCGACTTTCCGGAATGCTGCAACTTCAACGCTCCGGTCGACCCCGTAGCGAGGTTCTCCGAAACGACGATGTTGTCGAACAGATTCCACTGGTCGCGGTAGGCCAGCGTACCGATTCCAGCCTTCAGGATATTGATATAAGGGTTGTAGTAGTCGCCCGGCGCGAGTTTGCGGATATCGGCCCGGGCTCCGAGCGTCTCGGTGATGCTCTTGTCGGTCGCATCGTCGTTGAAGTCGCCCATCATCACCACCTTCGTCGCGGGATTGATCGCCAACACCGAGTCGGCGGCATGGCGCATGATCTCGGCGGCCCGCTCGCGCTTGGGGTCCGAAGCCTCCTTGCCGCCCAGGCGCGAAGGCCAGTGTGCGACCATGAAATAGAAAGGTTCGCCCTCGATCGTGCCCCACATCGTCACGATATCGCGCGTGCGGAAATTCGGCAGGCTCTCCATCGTGAAGGGAATCGGATGGCTGCCTTCGAGTTTGAAGACATCGGGACGATAGTAGAACGCCACATCGACGCCGCGCGCATCGGGCGAATCGTAATGCACGATCCGGTAGTTCGCCGGGGCCAGCTTCGGTGTAGCTATGACATCTTCGAGCACCGTGCGGTTCTCGATCTCCGAAACACCGATCACCACGGGATAATCCTTGTCGATGGCCGCGATATCGAAGAGTACGCGCGAGAGATTATTGATTTTCTTGGTATACTTGGCCGTATTCCACTTCTTGGGACCTTCGGGCGTGAACTCGGCGTCGTAGATTTCCGGATCGCGGAGCGTGTCGAAGAGGTTCTCGAAGTTGTAGAAAACCACCTTGTAGGGTTTCTGGGCGAAGCAAGCGACAATCATCGCCGCGAAAAGCCCGGTAAAAAGAAGTTTCTTCATCGGTTCGTATAAAGTTTGGTGTTACCTATTGCTAAACTGCCTGTCAGTCTCTGCGGCCGACCTTACCGTCGAGGGCTTCCGATCGATTATTCTTATCGATCCCTGCCCATAGGTCGCCACGGTCAATCATGTCCTTTAATGGTTCCTCCCGGTCGGCTCCCCGAATCCCTGGCACCCCGGATAGAATCAATTGATACCCCAGGCCGACAATTCCTTTTGCGACTTCACCTGCTCGGCGATCGCATCGTCGAGCATCGGGAAAAACTTGTACCCGGTTTTCCGTTCGATATCGGCGACCGTCGTGATATACTCTTCCAGCCCGTTTTTGCTCGTCTTATCGTTCGCTGCCCAAAAGCCGATCGACATCAATTCCGAAGCATCCTCGATCTGGTCGATACGTTTGCCCGTGCGACCGCTGCGGGTGCGCAGCAACACCTTCCAGCAGTATTCGGGCATGGCGACCTTCGTACCGCTGCGGTCCGTACTCCAGCTTTGAACCCCGTAATTTCCCGTCACGATATAGAGCGTATCCCGACAGATATACGAGGTCGCGAGGTTCTCCATCGAGAGCCACGATCCGCCGTTGAAGTCGTAATCCTGCGGCATGATGTTGGAAGAATAGTAAGTCTGATCGTTCAGCAGGTCGTTGTAGGCGACATACCGATGATTGGACATGCACTGGTGGCCGCGTATTCCGCCGCCCCGATAGGAACCCGACGAAAGATTGGCCTGGTAGCGGCTGTCGATCTCGGGGTCGTAGGCCCAGGGATTCGTCCGGGTGTAGGTTCCCTGGCGATAACAGGCGTGAAGGGGATAAGCGACCCACTCGGCGATACGCTTGGTCGTGTTGTAACGCATCGTAAAGTTACGGGCCGTCACCGTCGACGACAAAGGCGCATAATGGGTAATGTAGAGGCAATCGTCTTTCTCGAGATAGGCGGGAAGTTCAGCCCAGGCGCGATCCATCACCGCAGGAACCATGTAATCCTGCTGTTGCAGCGTCAGCGTGAAACGTTCGTTGCCGAGCGTCACGGCGATCGTCGCCGTACGCCCCTGCCCCGAAGTATTTTCGGCGAGATAGAGATAAACGATTCCGGTCGTCGAAACGAGCGTTCCCTCGATCGTCGTCGCATGGGTATTGCGCGAGGTCCAACACCAATTGCCGCCGTCCACAACCGCAACGGTATAGGCCGTTCCGGCAGGACCTGCGAGTTCGATGCGGGGTTCATTGGCATAACCCGGCGCTTCGCACGTCTCCGCACCGGAGTCGCGGAAGATTGCCGAGAGATTCGTCGCAACGTCTTTCTCCGAAGAACCGCATCCGGGAAATAACGCGATTACGGCGATCGCGACCGACCACAGGGCCCATGTTCTGAATATACCGTTCATTCGGGTCATCATGTGGGAATTAGTCAGAAAAACCGACAATCCTTCCCGACGAAAATATTCCGCCGGGAAGGGTTATCGGGAATTAAATGACACTTCTATTTATTACCAGTCCACGAAATATTGAAGATCGTATAACGATCCTTGTTACTCGAACTGTTCGACGGACAGTTGTTCGTGATTACGATCTGGAAATCGCCGGAAACACCTACGTTCTCGGAGAAAGTATACTTCTTAAGTTTCGTAGCCGCAGCGTCTTTGACCTCGAACGTCTTCACGACAGCGTCATTCTGCTTGATCTCGACTTTGAAATCAACACCCTTAGACTCGGAGAACGCATATCCGTAGTCGAAAGACAAACTACCGCAACCTCCGTTCAAAACCGGCGAAGTGATCGATCCGACAGCTGAGGTCTTTCCGTTAATTACCATACCCTTTACATTCGCGTCCTCTCCGAGCAACGATTTGAACATCGGATTGTTGTCCTTATCGCCGCCACTTTGAACTGCGACGCTCTTACCAACCCATCCGGCCGTGGTTTTCTGTTCCCCGTAACTCGTTGCATTGGTCAATGTCGAGAAGTCATCGCTTCCGCCACCGGTCGTTTCACCCGTCGACTTGGCAGCCTGTGAAAGCGCTACGGTTTTGCTGTCGACCGCCTTGCCGTCCTTCATCAAGCTGACAGTCAACTTCGCCGAAACGGCAGTCTCGGCAGTATTCTCCTTGGCCACGACCGTTACGGTGCCGTTCGACTCGGTAGCCGTGAACTGCGCATTGTCCACCGATACGGCGATCGTGCAATCATCGGCATTGGTCTTGGTGACGGTCACGGTCTTCGTCTCGCCTGCGGCAACGAACGACAGCGACGCAGGGTTCACCGTGATCGACGGCGTAGCAGGCGTTTCGCCGCCAGCCTCCGAAACACTGTAAGGCAGCACGTTGACATATTTGTTGCTCGAGGTTCCGACGAAATATCCCTTCACGACGACCCGTTTTTTATCGAGTGCCGAAATCGTCGAATTGTCAAGATATTTGATCGAACCGATCGCAGTCGATGCTCCGTCGATGGTAACATTCGCGTAATTGCCCGAAATCGCGAGCAAGCCTTCGAACTGCACCTCTTTGCAGACGGGAGCCGCGGTAAGCAATGCATCCATAGCGGCGGCATCCTGCATGACGGGATTATAAGTCCACGCATTATCTTTCGATACGACGGTAACATTCGCAGCATCGGAGAACTGCGGCGTCGACGTCGCATTGTAGATCGTAACGGCGCCCTCGATCGTGATCTTTTCACCGACCGCACGCGTATTATCCTTGTGATAGACCATCATGGCACCGGTTTCATCGGCAATGATATAGGCCATCTTGCCGCGAGCTACGACCGTACCCGTCGTCTTATAATTCCCGGCTGCGGTGATTTTACCGATCTTCGTCTCGTCGCTGGGCTGGGGTCCGGGTTCGTCGCCGCCACCCGTGAAGGTGATGTTCTGACCACCTGCACCGGCCGTGAGTTTCACGTCGTCGAGACGATGCACACTGGCGACTTTCGAGGTAAAGCGGATATAAAGCGTCGTGGTGTTCTCGGGAAGCGTGAAATCGGCCGTAGCCAAATCCCAACGGCCGCTCGGATCGGTACCCTTGGCGAAGGTGTAGGTCAACGGCGAGGACCAGGCGCTGCCGTTGTTACTCAACTCTACGAGGAAATCATCGTGGTTGAAATCGCTGCCGGCCGACTGCGAATAGCGCTCGGCACCGAAAGTCAGTTGCAGATTGCGGGTCGATACTGCGATTTTCTCGATCGTAAAGACAGCATTGGCACCGAAGAACAGGTTGTTCGAACCCGAACCGGCGTAATCGCTGTAACTGCTATCGGAGGTCGAATTCGAACGGGCGCTCATGCCCGTATAAGAATAAGTTACATTGGCAACACCCGTACCGGCATGGTTCTGCCAGCCGTCGAACTGATCCAGATAAGGATACGACGAACCGCTGCCGTAAGTCTTCTCGGCGACGGCTTTGTCGAAGTTGTTGAAGTAGATCGCATCCGTTACAGGAGGCTCGGGACCCGGCTCGTCGCCGCCGCCCGTGAAGGTTACGTCCTGACCACCTACGCCGGCCGTAAGTTTCACGTCGTCGAGACGATGCACGCTGGCGACTTTCGAGGTAAAGCGGATATAGAGCGTCTTCGTATCGTCGGGAAGCGTGAAATCGGCCGTAGCCAAATCCCAACGACCGCTCGGATCGACACCTTTGGCGAAGGCATACGTCAGCGGCGAAGACCAGGCCTTGCCGTCGTTGCTCAACTCAACGAGGAAATCTTCGTGTACGAAGTCGCTGCCGGCCGACTGCGAATAGCGCTCCGCACCGAAGGTCAGTTGCAGATTCTTCGTATCGACGGCGATGTTTTGAATCGTGAATACGGCGTTGGTACCGAAGAACAGGTTGTTCGAACCCGAACCCGCATAGTCGCTGTAATTGCTGTTGGAGGTCGAATTCGAACGGGCGCTCATACCGGTATATTCATACGCCACATTGGCCGCACCGGTACCCGTCTGGTTCTGCCAGCCGTCGAACTGATCCAGATAAGGATACGACGTGCCGCTGCCGTAAGTCTTCTCGGCGACGGCCTTGTCGAAGTTATTGAAATAGATCGGATCGGTGTCGGGGGGGGGTACGATGCCGCCTTCACCCGCCTGGTTCACCGTGACGGTCGATTCGGCCGTGCCCCACGGTCCGAACTCGGGGTGGATCATCGTGAAGGAGATTTTGCCCGTGCGCGCCTTGACATCGGCCGGAAGTTCGCCCACCGTAACCGAAAGCGTGGCGTTGCCCTTGCCTGCGGCAGGCGTGACGGTCGCCCATTCGAGCCCCGAGGTCGTCACCTTCCACTCGCAGTTGGCCGTAATGGCAACCGTTTGCGTCAGTGCGGTTTCGGTCGTAAAATTAAGCACCGTAGGATTTGCGGTCAACTCCGGAGCTTCCGTCTTGTCATCATCGGTACATGCCGTGAACGCCGCAGCAGCCACGAACAACATCGTACCGAACAACAACCTGAAGAATTGTTTACTCATACGAAATCGGATTAAAAGTAATGAATCAGCAGTTTTTTTATTAAAAAAATTACAATCTCGTCTTTTCAGCCAAGGAAAACCACACAAAGGTATATTTTATTTCAAGAATAAGAAAAGTTTTAAACACAATATTTCATGTCGGAAATACAATATTTCACGAAATCATCCGATCGAAAAGCATAAAACACTGATTGTCAAATTCAAGAATCCATCGAGTATCCGGCCTCGCAGAAAAGCGGAAAAGCCCCCTTTCGGGAGGAGCTGCACATTTGCGATTATAGACAGGCATGCACCGCCGTCCGAAGTCTCAACAGCTTCCAGCTCGGCGGGGATTCGGGAGCGGACCGGGCTTACAACCGCGAGCGGCACCAAACCGAAAAATCGCATTGCGCGATACGGCACTCCGGACGATACGCCCCGCGGTCATCTGTTCCGAATTCGGCTCTCGGCGAACGCAATCGCATACGGCGTCGCGACGATGATTCCGTCATTCGCGAATGCCGATCGACTGCACCTGCTGTTCGAAATCCGACGATGCGTCGCGCGCACGCATCCGCATGCGCGAACGATAATTATATACGGTGCTGACCGAGCAGTGGAGCAGCGAGGCGATCGTGGCCGAATCGCCGACACCCAGACGCACCAGCGCGAAGATGCGCAGCTCGGTCGTAAGGCTTCCCGCACGGCGCACCTCGATACGGGCCTCATCGGCGAGCAAAGCGTTGAATTCGTCGATGAAGGTCGGAAAAAGCGCCAGGAATTTCGTATCGAACAGCGCATAGAACTCCTTCAGCTCGTCGTTGCGCACGTTCCGACGCGCACAGGCGCTCCGCAGTTCGTCGACCCGGTCGTCGCGCAGCATCTTGTTGACATAGCGGTGCGTATCGGCCAACTTGTTGATATACTCCGAAATGGTCATCAGAAAACCGCCGATATAGACCTCCTTGATGCGGTTGGCATCGGCGATGCGGATATTCTGGCGACTCAGCCGATCGTTCGTCTCGCGCAGGTCGCCCGTCAACGCACCGAGTTTGTCGTTGGATTCGCGCAGCGTACGCTGCACGGCATGCAGACGCCGGTTCTGCCGCCACACGTACAACACGCCGCCGACCGCCGACAGGGCGAAAAGCGTCGCCACGACGATCAACGCGACATAAAGCTGCCGCAGCCGCGCATTGCGCTGGCTGTAAGCCCGTTCGATCTGCGGCAGAATGGCCATGTCGCGCCACGAACGGCTCGGAGAATTGTAAAGCCGCGTATCCTCCATCGCAGCACGCATGTAACGCATGGCACGATCTACGTCTCCGCGGCGCATAAGCTCCTCGGCGACGGCCCCCAACGCGCCGTAGTCGCGGACTGCGGCCCGCAGATCGGACATCGCGGCCCGCACGAGCCATACCAGCTGCCTTTGCGAGTCGCCCCTCGCGGCTTCGAACTGGGAGCGGTAATAGGCGGCTTTGGCATAATCGTGCGTCCCGGGAACGCAGCGGTCCAGCAAATCGGTACATATCGCACCCGCCGAATCGTAATCCCGGTCGTGCATGGCAAGCAAAAACCGGAAATAGGCCCGGGCGACCGGATCGACACAGGTACGGGCCGCCTGCCGGGCATAATACCATTCGCCGGCAGAGTGTTCCCGCCCGTCCTCGTCGAACGACTGATGACGGTATTCGCGATACTGACGGTGCCGCGCCCGGTAGTAGGCGACGCGAGTCTCGACACTCATCCGCAACGTATCGGTCAATGCGGAAAAAAGCCGGTCGGCCTCGAGAAAACGACCGTTCAGACTCAGCGAGTAAGCCATTACGGCTCTGGCCCGCAGTTCGAGATCGACGTCGCCCATCCGGCGGGCCAGCGCTAAGTTGCGGCGCAGGTACGCGATCGTAGAATCGCTCTGATAAGAGAAATAACAGTCGGCTATGCGAGAGGTAAGTTCGTAACGCCGCCTCAGCGTAAGTCCCGGCCGCCGCGATGCTTCGACGAGCGAATCGATCCGCTGCTGGTGGTGTCTCTGGAAGATTTCGCGGCGGGCGGCCAGTCCGTCCAGTTCTTCGAGCAGTCCGGCGAGCGACTCGGACGAATCGGCATCCGCACGCCGACACGGCGAAGGAGCGTCCGTCGCCGCAACTCCGCACTCCGCCATCTCCGACACGGCGGAATTCCCCCGCCCCATCGCACGACAAAGCCCGCACCCGGCAATCGTCGACCCGAGCAGACAAACGGAAACGAAAAGAGTTCCGAAACGTATCATTTTCCCCTCGAACATTCAATACCGAAGCTCTGTCATACGGGATGCTAAAAGGTGCTGCCATATGCTCCCTGTCCGCCCGCAAAAAACACAGCTTCGACCTCTCAAATATAACCAATAAAAACGGAATTTGCGCCGAAAACGGCAGCTTTTATTTCCGAAACGGAATATTTTCATTTATATAATACGCTTGTCCAAAAAGCAATATTATGCTATCAACCAATAAATTAACATCTAAAAACATTTATATTTTCCGATACCGCACCGCACCGGGTCTGTTTTATTCGTATCTTTGCTTGGTAACAGTTTTCGAAAATCTACAAACCTCGATAACCTATGAAAAGAAAAATCTTTCTGACACTGGCCGCACTTTGCTGCGTCGCAGCGACGTTCGCCGAAGTGCACATCATCCCGCGCCCCGCATCCGTCAAAGAAGGCAAGGGCGCCTTTACGCTCACCGCACGCACGCCCATCGTAGCCGCCGGGGAGTTGCAGAATCCCGCACGGCTTTTCGCCCAGGCCGCCGCACGGCTGACGAAAGGAGAAATGCCCGTCGTCGCGACACCCGCAAAACAGGCCGTAACGTTGGCCGTCGACCCCGCACTGGCGAGCGAAGGCTATACGCTCTCGGCCGGGAAAGCGGGCGTACGCATCGTCGGAGGCTCGGCCCAGGGTGTTTTCTACGGGCTCCAGAGCTTGCTGCAACTGGCCGTGAACGGCCAGGGCCGCATCCCCGCTGTCGAGATCGAAGACCAGCCCTGCATGGGGTATCGCGGTGCGATGATGGACGTCTGCCGCTACTATCATCCCGTGGAGGATGTCAAACGGTTCATCGACATCATGGCCCTGCACAAACTCAACCGATTCCACTGGCACCTGAGCGAGGACCAGGGATGGCGCATCGAAATCAAGAAATACCCGAAGCTGACCGAGATCGGTTCGCAGCGTAAGGAGACTATCATAGGTCTTCAAAGCCGCGACCAGAGCACCTGGAAATTCGACGGCAAGCCCCACGGAGGTTATTATACCCAGGATCAGATCCGCGAAATCGTTGCCTACGCCGCCGAACGTTATATCGAGGTGATCCCCGAGATCGACATGCCGGGCCACATGCTCGGAGCACTGGCCGCCTATCCCGAGTTGGGATGCCGCGGCGAGGGGTATGAGGTGTGGACCCGCTGGGGAATCTCCGACGACGTATTGTGCGCCGGTCAGGAGAAGACTTTCGAATTCGTGGAGAACGTACTCGCCGAGGTGCTCGAACTCTTCCCCTCGAAATACATCCACATCGGCGGCGACGAATGCCCGAAGGCCCGCTGGAAGGAGTGCCCCCGCTGCCAGAAGCGCATGGCCGAGGAGGGTCTGAAAAACGAGAAAGAGTTGCAGAGCTACTTCATGCACCGCGTACAGAACTATCTGAGCGCACACGGCCGCGAAATCATCGGCTGGGATGAAATCCTCGAAGGCGGCATCTCGAAATCCGCGACCATCATGGCCTGGCGCGACCAGAACTACGGCACCGAGGCGGCCCGCAAAGGCAATCGCGTCATCATGACCCCGAAATGGAACTGCTATTTCGATTACAGCCAGACGGCCGACCCCGAGAAGTACGAAACCGTCTGCAACAAGCGTTACCTCCCGCTGCGTCAGGTCTACCGGCTCGAACCCTACGACCGGCTGCGTCCCGAGGAGTGGGCCAACGTCATCGGCGTGCAGTGCAACGTATGGTGCGAGTATATTCCGAACTTCGACAACATGCAGCCGAAAATCCTGCCCCGCATGGCGGCCCTCGCCGAGACGGGCTGGGCGCTCGACCGCAAGGATTACAACGACTTCCTGGTGCGTCTGAAGGACTTCGTCCGCACCTACGACTACTTCGGCTACAAATACGCCGACTACGTATTCCGCAATATTCTCTAAAACACAACCGATGAAACACACCGCGAAAATGGCGGTCGGCGCTGCGATCCTCGCAGCGCTGACCGGTTCCTCCTTTGCGCAGCAGCGAATGGGATGGGACGAGGCTTACAAACTGGCCGACAAAAAGTTAACCGAACTAACGCTCGACGAGAAGGTATCGCTCGTACGCGGCTACTCCACCTTCTTCTTCAACGGAGTGCCCGCCAAAGGCATCCCCTACCTCTACCTTTCGGACGCCTCGCAGGGCGTACACATGCGCGACAACCTGCCCGACCCGACGATGGTCGACCAACTGGAGCGCTCCACGGCACTGCCGAGCCCGATCGCCCTGGCGGCGACGTTCGATCCCGCCCTCGCCTACCGGTATGCCGAAGTCGTCGGCGAGGAGTGCCGCGCGGGCGGTATCGAAGTGCTGCTCGGCCCCGGCATGAACATCTACCGCAACTCGCAGAACGGTCGTAACTTCGAATACATGGGCGAAGACCCCCAACTGGCCTCGGAGATCGTTGCCGCATACGTGCGCGGCATGCAGTCGACCGGTACGGCCGCCTGTCTGAAACATTTCGTCTGCAACGAAACGGAGTTCTACCGCCGCCGCTCGAACTCGGTGGTCGACGAACGCGCACTGCACGAAATCTACCTGCCGCCCTTCAAGGCGGGTATCGACGCGGGCGTAGCCTACGTAATGACCTCCTACAACCGGGTCAACGGCGAATGGGCCGGACAGAGCGACTTCGTAATCACCGAACTGCTGCGCAAGCGGCTCGGATTCCGCGGCTGCGTCATGACCGACTGGACTTCGGTCTACGACACCGAAAAGCTCGTCAAGAGCGGCCAGAACGTCGAGATGCCGGGGCGTCGCGAAGTCGTGCCCGAAGTACACGAACTGCTCAGGCAGGGACGCCTTACGGAGGCAGATATCGACCGCATGATCCGCCCCAACCTCGCCACGGGCTATGCCTTCGGATTCTACGACCGCGAGAAGTACGACCGCAGCCTGCTCGACCGCATTCCCGGACATGCCGCGACGGTCTACGAAGTGGCGTCGAAAGCGACCGTGCTGCTGCGCAACAACGGCATTCTGCCACTGAAGGCCGACGGGCGCAAAATACTCGTCGCCGGCACGTTCCTCGACGAGATTCCCCGCGGCCGCGGCTCGGCGGCTGTCGAAGGGTTCGATAACGTCACCCTGCGCGAGGCCCTCGCCGAGGCATTCGGCGCTGCCGTGATCTTCGCCGAGAACCCCGACAAGCAGCAGATCGCCGACGCCGACGCGGTGATCGTCAGCATCGGCACGATCGACGCCGAATCGTTCGAACGCCCCTTCGCATTGCCTACGGAACAGGAGAAATTCGTGTGCGAAGCCGTCGAGACCAACCCCAATACCATCGTGCTGGTCAACTCGGGATCGGGCATCCGCATGTCGAAATGGAACGAACGTGCCGCAGCGATCCTCTACGGCTGGTACCCGGGTCAGAACGGATTCCGCGCCATCGCCGACATCCTGACGGGCAAGGTCAACCCCTCGGGCAAGCTGCCCATGACGCTCGAGCGCGAATTCGCCGACTCGCCCGCAGCCGGAACGATGCCCGCAGGCGCCGAGTTCTACCACAAGGCTCCGCGTGCCTACAACGAGCGGATGATCCGCCTCTACGACGTCGACTACAAGGAATCCGTGCTGGTGGGTTACCGCTGGTACGAGACCAAAGGCATCGCTCCGCTCTATCCCTTCGGGTTCGGCCTCTCGTACACCACCTTCGCACTCGACAAGCCCCGTGCCGCCAAGGTATTCCCCGCGGACAAACCGCTGAAAGTGACCGTCACGCTGACCAATACGGGTGCGCGCAACGGCGAGGAGGTCGTGCAGCTCTACGTTTCGGAAAACTCGCCCACGGTAGTGCGTCCGCGCAAGGAGCTCAAGGCGTTCCGCCGCGTGGAACTTGCAGCCGGAAAGAGCGCGCAGGTGGAGTTCGAGCTCGACCGCTCGGCCCTCGCTTTCTGGGACGAGGCCTCGCACGACTGGAAGGTCAACCCGGGCGAATATACCCTCTCGCTGGGCACTTCGTCGGCCGATATCGCTGCGACGCTGCCCGTAACGGTAAAATAAACAACCCGATACCCATCCGAAGAAACCGGGTGTCCGCCTTTCGGCGGAACACCCGGTTTCGTTTGTCAGACCCACGAATATACGTTCATAAATCCCGGCTCTTAGCCAGACGCAGCTTCCGACAGCCCCCGCATTAATCCGGGGACAGAAGCCGAATTCACGGCTATTCCCCCATAAATCCCGGCTCTTAGCCGGGCCTGCCTCAAAAAACGAAAGCGGGCATGTCCGATAAAGAACATGCCCGCTTCTTCATATAAAGCCTCCTACTCCCACTCGATCGTTGCGGGCGGTTTGGAGGAGATATCGTACACGACGCGATTGACCCCGCGCACCTTGTTGATGATGTCGTTCGACACGTCGGCCAGGAATTCGTAGGGCAGATGCACCCAGTCGGCCGTCATGCCGTCCGTGGAGGTCACGGCACGCAGCGCCACGCAGCTCTCGTAGGTGCGCTCGTCGCCCATCACGCCGACACTCTTCACCGGAAGCAGAATGGCACCCGCCTGCCACACCTTGTCGTACAGCCCGGCAGCACGCAGCGAGTCGATATAGATTTTGTCCACGTTCTGGAGAATCTCGACCTTCTCGGGGGTGATGTCGCCCAGGATACGGATCGCGAGGCCCGGTCCCGGGAAGGGATGGCGGCCGATCAGCTGCTCCGAGATGCCGAGCGAACGTCCTACGCGGCGCACCTCGTCCTTGAAGAGCAAACGCAACGGCTCGACGATCCGCAGGTTCATCTTCTCGGGCAGACCGCCGACGTTGTGGTGCGACTTGATCGTCGCCGAGGGGCCGTTCACCGAACACGACTCGATCACGTCGGGATAGATCGTACCCTGCGCCAGCCACTTCACGTCGCGAATCTGCTGCGCCTCCTCGTTGAAGACCTCTACGAAGTCGCGGCCGATGATCTTGCGCTTGCGCTCGGGATCGGTCACGCCCGCCAGGTCACCCAGGAATTTGGCTCCGGCCTTAACGCCCTTGACATTCAGTCCCATATTCTCGTAGGACTCCAACACATCCTCGAACTCGTTCTTGCGCAGCAGGCCCGAATCCACGAAAATGCAGTAGAGGTTGCGGCCGATGGCACGGTGCAGCAGCACGGCGGCCACCGACGAATCGACACCGCCCGAAAGGCCCAGGACGACCTTGTCGTCGCCCAGTTTCTCGCGCAGTTCGCGTACCGTCGACTCCACGAAACTCTCCGAGGTCCACGACTGCGCACAGCCGCAGATACCGACGACGAAGTTACGCAACAGCTGCGTACCGTCCGTCGAGTGGTAAACCTCCGGGTGGAACTGGATGCCCCACGTCCGCTCGCCCTCGATGCGGAACGCGGCGACACGCACGTCCTCGGTCGAGGCTACGATGCGATAGGACGACGGCACCGAAGTGATCGTATCGCCGTGCGACATCCACACCTGCGTCGTCGCGGGAAGCCCCGCTATCAGCTCGTCGGCGGCTTCGCCGACCGTCAGCATCGCACGACCGTATTCGCGGCTGGGTGCGGGCTGCACCTCACCGCCGTAGGCATGCGCCAAGTACTGTGCGCCGTAGCAGACGCCCAAGAGCGGCAGTCGGCCCTTGATCTGCGAAAGATCGGGCACGGGAGCCTGCTCGTCGCGCACCGACGAAGGGCTGCCCGAGAGAATCACGCCCCGCACCGACGCATCGAGCGCCGGAATCTTGTTGAAGGGGTGAATCTCGCAATAAACGTTCAATTCGCGTACACGCCGCGCGATAAGCTGCGTATACTGCGAACCGAAGTCGAGGATCAGAATTTTTTCTTGCATATATCGATGGTTACTTTTTCGTTACGGGACGATTCATGCGGCCGGCCGAGCGCATCTCCTCCAAATAGGCATCATAGCCCACCTCTCGGATCCGCTCGACGCACCCGAGGCGGTCGGAACGGAAGACGAAGCCGAAAACCTTGCTCACGAATCCGTTGAACTTACGGCACTGCGCAACCGACGTCTGCGTACAGTCGGCGCAACTCGTCCAGCCGTGTTCCCGACAGCAGGTGCGCACCTCGCACCACGCGGCCTTCTCATACTTGCGGCACCCCGGGCAGGAACCCTTGCGATAGCGGCGGCAGACGCCGCACACCAATCCGCAGGCTGCGATTTCGTCGATCTCCATAAGGGCTACCGCTCGCTGGAATAGTTCGGAGCTTCGCGCGTGATGGTCACATCGTGGGGATGGCTCTCCATCATACCCGACGCCGTGATGCGGATGAACTTCGCCTGCTGCAAAGCCGGAATATCCTTCGCCCCGCAATAGCCCATGCCCGAACGGATACCGCCGATGAGCTGGTAGACCGTCTCGTTGAGCGTGCCTTTGTAGGGAACGCGCGCCACGATACCCTCGGGCACGAGTTTGTTGATATTGCCCTCGCAACCCTTCTGGAAATAGCGGTCGGCCGATCCGGCCTTCATGGCGTCGATCGAACCCATGCCGCGGTAGGATTTGAACTTGCGGCCGTTGTAGATGATCGTCTCGCCCGGAGCCTCCTCCGTACCGGCGAACATCGAACCGATCATCACCGAGTCGCCGCCCGCAGCCAGCGCCTTGACGATATCGCCCGAGTAACGCAAACCGCCGTCGGCGATCACGGGAACCCCCGAACCGGCCGCCTCCGAAGCCGCAGCGTAGATGGCCGACAACTGGGGAACACCCACGCCGGCGATGATGCGCGTCGTGCAGATCGAACCCGGACCGATGCCGACCTTGATGCCGTCGGCTCCGGCGTCGATCAGGAAACGGGCCGCCTCGGCCGTAGCGATATTGCCCACCACGACATCGAGGGTCGGATAGGCCGCCTTGATACGCTTGAGCGTCTCGACGATGTTGCGCGAATGTCCGTGCGCCGAGTCGAGCACCACGGCGTCGACATCCTCGGCGACGAGCGCCGCCACGCGATCCATGACATCGGGCGTAATGCCTACGCCGGCCGCAACGCGCAAACGCCCCTTGGCGTCCTTACAAGCGTTGGGATGGTCCTGAACCTTGGTGATATCTTTATAGGTAATCAACCCCACCAGACGGCCGTCGTTGTCGACTACGGGCAATTTCTCGATCTTGTTGTCGAGCAGCACCTCCGAGGCATGCGCCAGTTCGGTGCGGTGGGTGGTGATGAGCCGCTCGCCGGGGGTCATCACCTCGGCGATCCGCTTCGACATGTCGCGCTGGAACCGCAGGTCGCGGTTGGTGACGATGCCGACCAGACGACGATCGTCATCGACGACCGGAATGCCGCCGATCTTGTTCTCCTTCATCAAATCCAGGGCGTCGCCTACGGTGTTCTGCTCGCGGATGGTCACCGGATCGTAGATCATGCCGTTCTCGGCTCGTTTCACGCGGCGCACCTGGGCGGCCTGCTCGGCGATCGACATATTCTTGTGGATCACACCGATTCCGCCTTCGCGCGCCAAAGCGATGGCCAACGGCGCTTCGGTCACGGTGTCCATGGCTGCGGACACAATGGGGATGTTGAGCTGAATATTACGCGAAAAACGGGTCTTTACGCTGACCTCTCGCGGCAACACTTCCGAATAGGCGGGTACGAGCAGCACATCGTCGAACGTAAGTCCTTCGGGCTGAACCCTTTCGTTGATAAAAGACATAATGAACGTGGATTTTGTTGCTCGCAAAAGTAATCATTTTTTCCGAAACGGCCTAATTTTAGGCAAGGTAACTATATACTACTTTACACCTTCATCGGTTTTTCGCACGTTGACGCACTTAGGACTTTCGCTGCTTCGCGGCCTTTGGCCGCGTTTATAAATCTGACCCCTAAATCCCCTCCTCGGAGGGGACTTTTGCTGCAAACCACAAAATGATAGGGCATTAAGACCGGTTTTGTAAAATAGTTACCTTAGATAATTATCTAAGCATCGAGTTTGCGGAAAAAGCCGTCTTCGACGGCCGCCGGACGAAGAGGCGGGAGTTGTAAATAACGCGCTTGTCGAGCGGTTCGCCACCGGCGGTGGCTGCGGCCCGCGCGATCCCGAGAAGCGTATTTTACCGAAAAATCCAGTCCTCAAAAAATTTCACCGGCAAAAAGCCCCTCACTTCACGTATTTGCTGAAAAACTCCCAGACAGCCTCGCAGGTATCCACTCCGGTTTTGTTCCAGGAGTGTTTGCCGCCGATGGTCTCGTAGAGCCATACCTCGGTATCGTCGGCCGCATCGGTGTACCGGTGCGCCACGACGCGCAGATCGCTCCCCGGATGCTGCGGCAGCGTATCGCACGCGATGCGGGCACAGCGCGCCTTGGCGGCCCAGTATCCTACGGCTACCGGAATGGGAAGGTAGGCGCCCCACCCGCCCTCGTTATCGAGGTCGCCCTCCCAGCGGGTCGTGCGGTCGGCCGTGCCGTGAATCTCGAAGAGCGGCACCGGGGTGCGGGAACGGTCGCCACGCAGAATCTCCACCGACATGAACCCCGCCACGGGAGCCAGCGCCGCGAAAAGCTGCGGCCGCTGCGCCGCCAGCATGTAGCACATATCGCCGCCGTTGGACATGCCCGTGCAGAAAACGTTGCGGCGGCTGAGCCCGTATTCCTTCTGCAAATGGCGGATCAGCTTCTCGAAAAAGGCGATATCGTCGACGCGCATATCGGCTTGGAAAGGATATCCCACGTTCCAGCACGTCTTGTTGCGCCCATCCTTCGCCCCCAGGGGATAGCAGACCGCAAAGCCGTGACGGTCCGCCGTGGCGTTCATGCCGTAACGCTCGGGGGCATTCGTCCCCCCGTAGCCGTGGAGCACCACGACGAGCGGAGCATCCTGCGGAAGGTCTTTCGGCAGGTAAAGGATGTAACTGCGTTCGATGCCTCCCGAGCGGATCGTACGGTTAAGCGTCTCCTGCGCCATGCAGACACCGGTGCAAAAAAGCAGCAGCAAAAGTAAAGATTTCTTCATAATACCGATTTTCAGAGCCCTTTGCGGGCGATTTTCCAAGCTAAAACATTGTACCATCCGATCAGGCGCGGGCGCCACGCCGCAGGCAGTGCATTGAGCACGCGGACTTTGCGCAGCGTGCGGCGGTAGGTCTTCGTGTAGGCGAAGAAGCGCGCCGCGCGGGCCGCCTCCTCGGTACCGCCCTTGGTCGAAATAATCAGGGCCTTGCCCAGGGCGGCGCGAGCCACGAATTCGTTGTACTCCTCCGGTGCCGCGGGATCGTAGAGCGTCTCGAACGAGTAGGCCGTGCGTTCGGGCGTATAGCTCGCAGCCGAGCGGTTCGATGCCACCTTCGAGTAGCGACACAGGCGGCGCGGCGAAAAGCAGACCCGATAGCGGCGTGCGATGCGGATCCACATATGGAGGTCCTCCGCGATCTTCATCCCCTCGGGAAAGCCCCCCACCTCGTCGAAAACCCGGCGGGGCACGGCGCTGGCCGAAGGAATAGCGATATAACAGTGGGCCGAGTCGCGGAAGAAGTTCTCCACCACGCCGCGCCGCTCGGGCGTGCGGGCCGGAAATACGCCGTCGCGGCTCACGATGTTGAAAGCCGTGCAGTAGATGCCGCACCCGGGGAACTCTTCGTACAGGGCGACGATTTCGTCCAGGAATTCGGGTTCCCACTCGTCGTCGGCGTCGAGCAGAGCGACGAGCTCCCCGCGCGACTCGGCGATAGCCCGGTTGCGGGCCGCGCAAACTCCCGCATTCGGCTGTCGAACGAGGCGGACCAGCGGCGATGCGACGGCCTCCACCTCCTCGGCGCTGCCGTCGGTCGACCCGTCGTCCACCACGACGATCTCCAACGGCTGCAACGTCTGCGCCAGGACGGAACGGAGCGTCCCGCCGATTTCGCGGCGCTTGTTGTAGAGGGGGATGATGACCGAAACGGTTGGGCTTGCCATATAGGAAGGTATTTCTTGCGAAGTTACCGATCTTTTGTTACATTTGCAATGAATTGCGGGAAAAACGTGCATCCGCACAGACGACGGACCATGACTACGGCAGAAAAAAACATCGCTTGCATTCGCAACGCCTTCGATACGGCGCTCTTTTTCGCCCTGATGGCCTGGAAGGAGAACTTCCGCGACTACATTCGCCGCGCCGGGCCCGTCGGTACACCGAGCGACGAAATCGTCCTGCTGGCCAACGGCCCTTCGCTGACCGATGCCCTTCCGCAGCTAATCGCCGCGGGAGAACACACCCGCAAAGACTTTCTGTGCGTCAACTATTTCGCCGAGGACGAGGCTTTCACGACCGTGCGACCGAAATACTACGTACTGTCCGACCCTACGTTTTTCCGCCGCTGCTGCGACCACGAACGCGTAATGGGGCTCTACCGCACGCTGAACGAAAAAGTGCGCTGGCCCATGACTCTCTACGTGCAGTATTACAATCCGGAACGGTTCGACTACCGGGCCGTGCTGCCCAATCCGCAGATTCGCATCGTACCGTTCCATTCGCAGGTATACCGGGGATTTCCGTCGTTGGAATTTCCCTGCTACGACCGCGGATGGGGAAGCGGGAATTTCGGTTCGGTGATCCAGTGCGGCGAGTTCATCGCCCTGTGCCTGGGCTACCGCGTCCTGCACCTCTACGGCGTCGACCACACCTTCTTCGACGGCTTTTGCGTCGACGACCAGAACCGCGTCTGCATACGCCGCACCTATTTCTACGACACGGAGCCGCAGCTCAAACCGCTGCTGCTCACCGCCGTGAATCCGCCACGGCCCTACACCGTGCACTCCTACTTGGCCGAGAAATGCGAGTTGTTCCGCGGTCACGAAGTCCTGGCACGCTATGCCGCCCACCTCGGCGCCCGCATCGTCAACCATACGGCCGGCTCGCTGATCGACGCCTACGAAAGGGCATAACCCGCAAGTCTTCCGCATCGGCGACTTTTCGAGATACGAAACGAACGTTTTTTACCATTTTTCTTGGAAGAAAAGGTAAAATTTCGTATATTTGAGAATCACCGAAATCCTATCGCCTATGAAACCGTCTTGCTGCCTTCTGCTTTCGGGAGCGTTCGCTTGGTCGCTCTCTCTGTCGGTTTTCGCTAAGTCGCCCTCGCCCCTTTCCGAACAATTACGTCTCTATCCCCAGGAGAAAATCCATGTGACGACGGATAAGGATTTCTACCTCTCGGGCGATACGGTCTGGATGCGGGCGCATGTCGTCGATGCCGCCTCGCACCAACCTGTCGGAGCGAGCAAATACGTCTATGCCGAGCTTTCGGATGCAGCAGGAGCGCTCGTGCGGCGCATCAAGATTCTCCAGCAAGAGGGGCTCTACGCCGGTTATCTGCCGCTGCCGGCCGATCTCGCGTCCGGAGACTATACCTTAGCCGCCTATACGCGTCACCAGTTGAACCTCGATCCCGACTACCTCTTCCGCAAGCGGCTGCGCATCGAAGCATTCCGACCGGAAGTGACATCGACACGCTCGCGTGCGGTCTCGGACTTCGACGTCTCGTTCTTCCCCGAAGGCGGGCAGCTGATTCCCGGAGAGCCGGGCACCGTAGGGTTCAAAGCCTTAGGCGACGACGGAGTGTCGGTCGCGGTCGAAGGACGCGTGGTGGATGCTACCGGGGAGGAGATTTGCACCTTCCGTTCCGGAATCGCCGGAATGGGACATTTCGAATTCATTCCGCGCCCCGCAGAGCGCTATTGGGCCGAATGCCGCATGGAGAACGGCAAAAGCAAGCGTTTTGCCTTGCCTGCCGCCGTGCCGGGGGCTACGGCCTTGCAGGCGATCGCCACGGACTCCTTAGTGATCGTCATGCGACGCTCGGAGACCGCACCGCCCGCACAACGCATCGTGGCGCAGAGCCGCGGGCGCATGCTCTACGACCAGACCTGGCCCGCAGGCATGGGGCGCATCCTGTTCCGCCGGGCAGAACTGCCTTCGGGCGTCATTCAGCTTTTGCTGCTCGATATGCAGGGAAATCCCTTGAGCGAACGGCTCTTTTTCAACCCTGGAGACGAAGTAGCCCACACCTGCGTAAACGTAAAACCCGAGGGCGGGAAGTACACGGCACGGGGAAAGGTGACGGTGGAGATCGAAGTGACCGACGCGGCGGGAAATCCCCTCTCGGGGGATTTCGCGGTGTCGGTGACCGATCGTGCCGCCGTGCCCGAGCGGGAGAGTGCGGGCATTGAGGCCGATCTTTTGCTGTGCTCCGAGCTGAAAGGATATATCGAGCAGCCCGACCGTTATTTCGAGAGTCCGGAAAATCTCGCCGAGTTGGATAATCTGCTTTTAACGCAAGGTTGGAAGCGATACGACGTACCCGAGGTACTCAAAGGCAACTACTCTACCCCGCAGATACCTTTCGAGCAATACCAGTCGATCGAAGGCCGAATCGTAAGGGAAGGTTTGTTCGGCAAGAAATCCAAGCTGGCCAATTACCGTTTGATGGCGCTCGTACCGCGATTCGGTGCGGTCGAGCAGACCGACATCGGAAAGGACGGCACCTTCACGCTGACGGGGATGGATTATCCCGACAGCACGACATTCGTGCTCAGACCCATATCCGGCAAGGAGTTCGACCGCGAAGCGATCGTGAAGCTCGCGTCCGAGCCTACGGCCAAGATCGAGCCTCTGCCCCAGTGGAGAGGCATCGAGTCTCAGCAGGCCGAGGAGGACCCCGCCGAGATGGCCCGGAAATACGTCGCTTGGACCGGAAATGCTGATATGAGGAATGTGTTGATCGACCCGGTGATGATCTCGGCAGAACAACAGCGCATACGGCATCTCGAAAAGCTGAAGCGCGAAGATATGTCCCGCCCGGAGTTCCGGAAATCGGCGCATACCTTCACGGCGAATCAGATTGCGCAGCAGAGCGCCTACACGATTCTCGACGCCCTGCTGCGCATGCCGGGAATCGAGCTGCGCGGTTCGCGAATCCTCTACAAACGACACACGCCCATCGTCGCCGTAGACGGCATCATGGACCTATCCTACGAACAGTTATACGACTACGGACCCTCCGCATTGGGGCAAGTCAAAGCCAAGAACCCCGAGATGCCGGCGGCGGGAATCCTGGTCAAAGGCGATGCCAACCGGGTAAGCTACGTGATCGACAACTCGCGGAGGGAGAGCCTGCTCACAACGACGGCACCCGAGAAACACCTGCTGACGACGAATAACCTGCCCGCAGGGCTGCAATACCCCATCGAATTCGTTTCGCGCATCGACCTGCTGGACGGCAACGACGCCATGACCCTCTGGGGGCACGACGCCTCGTTCGGTGCGATCTCCATCACGCTGAAATCGGGGGATGAGTGGGCCGAACTGCTGCGGCAGGCCGTTCGCACGGATATTACACTGGCCACGCCGATCGGGTTTCAAACGCCTGCCGCGCATTATGTTCCGGCATACGACACGCCCGAGGCGCTGAAATCCCATACGCCAGACTTTCGGACGACGCTCTACTGGAATCCCTCAGTGAAAGCCATAAATGGCCGGGCCACCGTCGAATGCTACCTCAACGATGCGGCTGCCGAACCATCGATCTTTTTAGAAGGGGTCGGAAATAATAAAATATACACGATTTTACACTAATTCACACTCCACCCAGCCCCTATAACCTTTCGAAGCCCCTCCATCGGGAGGGGCTTCGAAACGAAGACCGCACAACGCGGCAATTACCGGTCCGTTGCAGCGGACGCACCCGTCGGGCGTCGCGAACCGTCTCAGAGCTTGATATCGTAAATCTGGATTACGCCCTGCAATGCCCCCGCATCGTCGGTAACCAGCAGCGAGGTGACCTTATTGCGGGTCATAAGTTTCTCGGCCTCGATCAATTTCTTGTCGGCCGTGATGGTCTTCGGATCGGGCGTAGCGATATCGGCGGCGCGGATCGAGAAAAATTCCGCCCGTCGCCGTTCCATAGCACGACGTACGTCGCCGTCGGTGACGATTCCCATGATCCGCCCGCCGTCGCAGACGACGATCAACCCCAGACCGCCCTTCGAAATGGCATGGATCATATCCGTCGCCGGACAATCGGGAGCCACCACCGGAAGGTCGTGCTTGCGCATGACGTTGCCCACGGTCATCAACAGGCGCCGCCCCAGGCTGCCGCCCGGATGCAGACGCGCGAAATCGACGCTCGTGAAACCCCGCATCTCCATCAACGCCACGGCCAAAGCATCGCCCAAGGCGATCTGCGCCGTGGTGGAGGACGTAGGAGCCAGGTGGAGAATGCACGCTTCGCGCCGCACCCCCACGTCGAGATGGACATCCGAATTGCGCGCCAACGCCGAATCGGCATTGCCCGTCATCGAAATCAGCCGATTGCCGTTGGAATGGACAAACGGCACGATCTTCAGAATTTCGTCCGTCTCTCCCGAATAAGAGAGCGCCAGCACGACATCCTCTTTCGAAATCATACCCAAATCGCCGTGGAAGGCTTCGCCGGGATGGAGGAAGAAACTCGGCGTGCCCGTCGAGGCGAGCGTAGCGGCGATCTTGCGTCCCACGAGGCCCGATTTGCCCATACCCGTAATGATACATTTTCCGCGGCACTCCAGGATCAATGCCACAGCCTCGACGAAACGATCGTCGAGGTTCTCTTCGAGGTGGCGCAGCGCCAGCATTTCGGTATGCACGGCCTTGCGGGCTACCGCGAGAATCCGTTCCTTATTCGTTTCGATCATGACAGCAAATTTTTGACGAGGTTTTCCAGATCGTCCAGGCGCAGCATGTTGGGACCGTCGCTCAGGGCACGGTCCGGATCGGGATGCACTTCGAAGAAGAAGGCATTGGCACCGAATGCGCGGGCCGCCAGGGCCATCGCCGGGACGAACTCGCGGTTGCCGCCCGTCTTCCCGCCGGCGGCACCCGGGCGCTGCACCGAATGGGTACAATCCATGACCACCGTATCGGCGATGCGCAGCATATCGGGGATGTTGCGGAAATCGACCACTAAATTATTATAACCGTAGACATTGCCCCGCTCGGTAAGCCAGACCTCGCGGGCTCCGGCTTCGCGGGCCTTTTCATAAGGATAGCGCATATCCTCGCCCGAGAGGAACTGCGCTTTCTTGATATTGACCGTGCGGCCCGTCTTCGCCGCAGCGATGAGCAAATCGGTCTGGCGGCAGAGGAATGCCGGAATCTGAATCACGTCGACGACCTCGCCTACGGGTGCCGCCTGCCACGCTTCGTGGATATCCGTCAACAGTCGCAGCCCCCATTTGGCCCGCACGTCGGCGAGCATTTGCAGACCGCGATCGAGCCCTGGCCCGCGGAACGACGAGATCGACGTACGGTTGGCCTTGTCGAACGAAGCTTTGAAGATGATTTCGGTACCGAGGTTGCGATTGATGGCCGTCAGCCGTTCGGCCACGATGTCGAGCAATTCGGCCGATTCGATGACACAAGGTCCTGCTATGAAGATCATAAATAAGTAGTTTTTATTGTTGTGCGGCTCTTGGGGGCCGTAGGCTGCGTCCTTTAACTTTTCATCTGCAAACTGCGGCTCTTGGAGCCGCGCGGGCCGCAGCCTCCGGCGGCGGAGGCCCGCATCTGACGATGCCGTCCTCCGCAGGCTGCAACCCGCAAAACCTGCACGAAACATCAACGCCTAAATTCCCCGCTCTTAGCGGGACGAATCGCAAAAACTTTTCACGTTTAACCGATCACCTCTCACCTTCATAAAACCCGCCTCTTAGCCGGCTAATGCTTAATTGCTCCGGCTCTTAGCCAGGCTTCGGCCCGCTCCAGGTCCTCGGGGGTATCGATACCGACCGTCTCGGCATCGGTAATGCCCACGCCGATGCGGTAGCCGTTCTCCAACCAGCGAAGCTGTTCGAGCGATTCGGCCTTTTCGAGCGTCGATTGCGGCAGCTCCGTCACGGCCCGCAGCGCTTCGCAGCGGAAGGCATAGAGCCCGATATGTTTATAAAAGGTATGGCGTGCGAGCCACTCCTCGCGGGGCACGCCCCGCAGATAGGGAATCACCGAACGCGAAAAATAGAGGGCCTGCGAACGGCTGTCGAGCACCACCTTCGGCGAATTGGGGTTCTCCAACGCCGCCAGCCCGTCACTCTCGGCGAAAGGTTTGACGAGGGTGGCGATATCGGTCTGCGGATCGTCGAAGCAGCGCATCACGGCTTCCAACTGCGAAGCACGGATGAAAGGTTCGTCACCCTGCACGTTGATAACGACGTCGTAGTGCTCCCCCGTGCGGGCGCATACCTTCTCGAAGGCCTCGCGGCAACGGTCCGTGCCGCTGCGATGCTCCGCAGAGGTCATTTCGACCCGCCCGCCGAATGCCAGCACGGCGTCGCGGATACGCTGGTCGTCGGTCGCCACCACGGCCTCCAGAACCGCGGCGACCTGCTCGTAGACCCGCTGGATCACGGTTTTTCCGCCCAGCACGGCCAGCGGCTTGCCGGGAAAACGCGTCGAAGCATAACGCGCCGGAATGATTGCTAAGAATTTCATGGTCTTACGGTTTTGTACCGTTATCTGTTTCTCGGTTTTCAATAGCACCCCGGACGGATGAAGCCTCGCGGTGAAACGTCGCGTCTACAAATCCGACCCTCCCCTAACTGCGGTGCCAGGCGAGTGCAATCGAACTTGTTCGAATTGCCGAGCCGCAGCAGCAGAAACGGAACGTAAATCCCCTCCCCAGGAGGGGACTTCGATGCCGCCAAGCGGCAAAGAGGGATTCAGAGCGACAATTCACAACCGGTTTTGTACCGTTATCTGTTCCGCGGTTTTCAATAGCACCCCGGACGGATGAAGCCTCGCGGCGAAACGCCGCGACCACTATTGTTCCAAAGCCAACGCCAGCACGTCGTCGTTCGTGCGGACATAGTGGAACGTCAGCCCCTCGATGTATTCGGGTTTGATCTCGGCGATATCCTTGCGGTTCTCCTCCGAGAGGATCAGTTCGGTGATTCCGGCCCGTTTGGCGGCCAAAATCTTCTCCTTGATGCCGCCCACGGGCATCACCCGACCGCGCAGCGTCGTTTCGCCTGTCATGGCGATGCGCTCCTTGACCTTGCGTCCCGTGTAGGTCGAGACGAGCGACGTCACCATCGTGATGCCCGCCGAAGGCCCGTCCTTCGGAATCGCACCCTCCGGAACGTGGATGTTGACGTCCGTCTTCTCAAAAACAGCGGGATCGATGCCCAGCTCGGCATGGTGGGCCATCACCCACTCGTGCGCAATGGTCGCCGACTCCTTCATCACGTCGCCCAGATTACCCGTCAGGCTCAGCTTGCCCTTGCCGGGCGTAAGGCACGACTCGATATAAAGGATATCGCCGCCGACCTCGGTCCAGGCCAGGCCCGTCACCACACCCGTCATGCCGCCCACTTCGTACTGCTCGCGCAGGAAAGTCGGCATGCCCAGAATCTTTTCGAGCTCCCGCTCGCCGATCTCCGGAGCGAAGGCCTCGTCGAAGGCGATCTGCTTGGCCCGAGCCCGGGCGATCTTGGCCAGGTGTTTGTCCAGCGAACGGACCCCCGCCTCGCGCGTATAGCTGGAGATCAGACGGTCGACGATCGCAGGGGTCAAGACCAACTCGCCCTCCTTGATGCCGTGGGCCTCGCGCTGCTTGGGCAGCAAGTGGTCCAAGGCGATGCGAATCTTCTCCTCGGCGATATATCCCGGAATGTTGATCATCTCCATACGGTCGCGCAGCGCCGGAGCGATGTTGGCGATGTTGTTGGCCGTAGCGATGAAAAGCACTTTCGAGAGGTCGTACTCCAGGTCGATATAGTTGTCGTGGAACGTGGTGTTCTGCTCGGGATCGAGCACCTCGAGCAGGGCGCTCGACGGATCGCCGTGGTTCGAAACCGTCACCTTATCCACCTCGTCGAGGATGATGACCGGATTGGACGACCCACAGCGTTTGATCGTCTGGATGATGCGGCCCGGCATGGCGCCGATGTAGGTGCGGCGGTGGCCGCGGATCTCCGACTCGTCGTGCAGACCGCCCAGCGAAATACGGCCGAACTTGCGGCCCAGCGCCGCAGCGACCGACTTGCCGAGCGAGGTTTTACCCACGCCCGGAGGGCCGTAGAGGCAGAGGATCGGCGATTTCAGATCGCCCTTGAGCTTGATGACGGCCAGGTGCTCCAAGATACGTTCCTTGACCTCCTCCAATCCGAAGTGGTCGCGGTCCAGCTGCTCGCGGGCGCACGTCAGGTCGAGGTTATCCTTCGTGACGTCGTTCCACGGCAGTTCGAGCAACAGTTGGAGGTAGGTCATCTGCACCGAATACTCCGCCACGGCGGGGTTGAGCCGCTCGACCTTCTGCAACTCCTTCTCGAAGGTCTCGCCCACCTCCGCGGGCCAATTCTTCTTCTGCGCCTCCTCGCGCATGCGCTCGATCTCCATGTCGGGACCGTCGCCCAGCTCGTCCTGGATCGTGCGCATCTGCTGTTGCAGGTAATAGTCGCGCTGCTGCTTGTCGATCTCCTGCTTGACACGCTCCTGAATCTGATTCTTCAGCTCGGCCAACTGCTGTTCGCGGACCAGGATTTCGAGCAGCTTGCGGGCACGGGCCAGCAGCCCGGGCGCTTCGAGCAGCGATTGCCGGTCTTCGTCCGTGAGCTCCATGTTGGAGCAGATGAAGTTGATGATTCCGCGCTTGGAATCGATGTTCTTGATGGCGAAAGCCGCCTCCTTGGGCATCGTCGGCGAGACGTTGATGATGCTCAGCGCCACGTCGCGCACCGAGTCGACCAGCGCCTCGAACTCGATGCTCTTCATGTCGGGCGACGAATCGCGCAGCGCCGTGACGCGGGCCTTGAAATAGGGCTCCGTGCGGACGTATTCGCGGATTTCGATCTTCTCCAGACCGTTCAGTATGACCGTAAGATTGCCGTTGGGCATCTCCAATATCTTGATGATGCGGGCCGCCGTGCCGACTTTGTACATATCGTCGGGCGCGGGGTCTTCGACATCGCTTTCGCGTTGCAGCACGGCTCCCAGAATACCCCCTTCGGCATTCACGGCACGCACGAGCGAAATGCTCTTGTCGCGGCCGACCGTGATGGGCGTGATCGCGCCCGGAAACAGAACCGACGAACGCAGCGTAAGGATCGGAATGATCTCCGGAACCTCGATCTCCTCGGAGAGCTCGTCGCCCCCGGTAACGATCGGAATCACGCGGTGCTTGCCGTCGAAAAGTTCGGGCGAAAGGTTCATTTCGTCGATTTCGACGGTCTCTATCTTCTCTTTTTTACTCATATCGTCTTTATATATCGGTGCAAAGGTAACGTTTTTTCGAGGATTTTATTTCATCTTTGACAGAATGTTGATAACTTTGCAGCCCTAAGTACGAAGTAAAATACGACAACCATGCAAATCGCAGACAAATACGCCCCGCGCGAAATCGAGGCGAAATGGTACGAATACTGGACCGAGCGACGGCTTTTCCACTCCGAACCCGATGAACGACAGCCCTATACGATCGTCATCCCGCCCCCCAACGTCACGGGCATGCTCCACATGGGCCACATGCTCAACAACACGCTGCAGGACGTGCTGGTACGCCGCGCCCGCATGTCGGGCCGCAACGCCTGCTGGGTGCCGGGCATGGACCACGCGTCGATCGCCACCGAAGCCAAGGTCGTGGCGATGCTGCGCGAGCGGGGCATCGAGAAATCGTCGCTCTCGCGCGAGGAGTTCCTGCGCTACGCCTGGGAGTGGAAGGAGAAATACGGCGGCATGATCCTCAAACAGCTGCGCAAACTGGGCGCCTCGTGCGACTGGGAGCGCACCTGCTTCACGATGGACGACGCCCGCACGGAAAGCGTCCTGCGCGTCTTCTGCGACCTCTACGAAAAGGGCCTCATCTACCGCGGCGTGCGCATGGTCAACTGGGACCCTGCGGCCCAGACGGCGCTTTCGGACGAGGAGGTGATTTTCAAGGAGTCGCACGGCAAGCTCTACTACCTGCGCTACAAGGTCGAGGGCTCCGACCGCACGATCATCGTCGCCACGACCCGCCCCGAAACCATCCTGGGCGATACGGCGCTGTGCGTCAACCCCGACGACGAACGCTACCAAGACCTGCCCGCCGACGCTCGCGTCATCGTTCCTTTGGTGGGCCGTTCGATTCCCGTGATCCGCGACTCGTACGTCGACATCGAATTCGGTACGGGCGCCCTGAAGGTCACCCCGGCGCACGACGTGAACGACTACATGCTGGGCGAGAAATACGGCCTGGAGACCATCGACATTTTCAACGACGACGGCACGATCAACGACAAGGTGGGCCTCTACGTCGGTGAGGAACGTTTCGAGGTGCGCCGCAAGATCGAAGGCGACCTGGCCGCCGCCGGATTGCTGGAAAAGACCGAGGAGTACACCAACAACGTGGGCTACTCCGAGCGTACGGGCGTGGCGATCGAGCCCAAGCTCTCGATGCAGTGGTTCCTTTCGATGAAGAAGATTTCGGAACCCGCGACGAAGGCCGTCATGGAGGACGCCATCCGCTTCGTGCCCGAGAAATACAAGAACACCTACCGCTACTGGATGGAGAACATCAAGGACTGGTGCATCTCGCGCCAGCTGTGGTGGGGCCAGCGCATCCCGGCCTACTACCTCCCGAAGGGCGGTTTCGTCGTGGCCCTCACGGCAGAGGAGGCGCTCGAAAAAGCCCGCGCCAAGACGGGCGACGCCTCGTTGCAGGCGAGCGACCTGCGCCAGGACGAAGACGTGCTGGACACGTGGTTCTCATCGTGGCTGTGGCCGATCTCGGTATTCGACGGCATCCGCAACCCCGACAACGCCGAGGTGAACTACTACTACCCGACCGACGATCTGGTGACGGGCCCCGATATCATCTTCTTCTGGGTGGCCCGCATGATTATGGCCGGATACGAATTCCGCGGCGAGAAGCCCTTCTCGAACGTCTATTTCACGGGTATCGTCCGCGACAAGATCGGCCGCAAGATGTCCAAGCAGCTGGGTAACTCGCCCGATCCGCTGGATTTGATCGACCGTTACGGCGCCGACGGCGTGCGTATGGCGATGCTGATCTCCTCGTCGGCCGGCAACGACGTAATGTTCGACGAAGCGCTGTGCGAGCAGGGCCGCAACTTCGGCAACAAGATCTGGAACGCCTACCGTCTGGTCAACGGCTGGAAGGTGGACGACGCGGCCGTCCGGAGCGAGAACGACCGCCTGGCCGGGGAGTGGTTCCGCCAGGCGATGAACCGCTCGCTGCGGCAGATCGCCGACGATTTCAAGTCCTACCGCATTTCGGAGGCTTTCAAGGAGGCTTACCGCCTCTTCTGGGACGACTTCAGCGGTCTCTACCTCGAAATGGTGAAGCCCGCCTACGGAGCACCGACCGACGCGGCGACGATGGCCCAGACGCGTGTCTTCTTCGATGCGCTGATGCGCATGCTGCACCCCTTCATGCCCTTCGTCACGGAGGAGATCTGGCAGGATATCGCCCCGCGTGCCGAGGGCGAATCGATCTGCACGGCGGCGATGCCCGAGGCCGGGGAGATCGACGAGGCCTTGCTCGCTCGTTTCGAGCTGGCCAAGGAGATCGTGACGGCCGTGCGCAGCATCCGCAACCAGAAGAATCTGCCGCAGAAAGAGTCGCTGACGCTGCGCGTCATCGTCGACGAGAACTATCCTGCGGAGTTCGCTCCCGTGATCGGAAAGCTGGCCAACCTCGCGGCGATCGAACCCGTGGCGGAGAAAGACCCCGCGGCGGCGGCCTTCATCGTCAAGACGACGCAGTATTTCGTGCCGATGGAGGGCAAAATCGACGTCGAGGCCGAGCGCAAGAAACTCTCGGACGACTTGACCTACTACGAAGGCTTCCTCGCTTCGGTGATGAAGAAACTTTCGAACGAACGGTTCGTCAACTCGGCGCCCGAGAAGGTCGTAGCCAACGAGCGCGCCAAGCAGGCCGATGCCGAGGCCAAGATCGCCGCGCTCAAGGAGCAGCTCGCGGCGTTGAAATAGGAGGAAACGAGCAATGGCAGGTGAAAGGTTCGGGATTTTCCGGACCTTTTGCCTATCCGAAAAATACGGACCGAAAGAGTGGCTTCTTGCCGTCATCTGTCCCCGGACGCAGTTTGCGAGAAAGATCATCTTCGGCGGCCGGGCCGGTCGCGCTAAAAGCGCGAGCCGCCGAAGATGGCAAAACAAAGCCTTGCAGTTTGCAGCAAAAAACTAAAGTCCGTCTTTAAGCCGGGCACTGGCGACAAGCCACGAAAAACTTTAACATTTAACCCTTTCGATTTGGCACAGATCACCATCTATACCGACGGTTCGGCCCTGGGCAACCCGGGACCGGGCGGCTACGGCATCGTCCTGCTCTCGGGTCCCTACCGCAAGGAGATTTCCCAGGGATTCCGCCGGACGACCAACAACCGCATGGAGCTGCGGGCCGTCTGCGTGGCGCTCGAAACCCTCAAATTCTCCGGCTCGGAGGTCGTGCTCTACTCCGACTCGAAATACGTCATCGACGCCGTGACCAAAGGCTGGGTCTTCGGCTGGGAGCGCAAGGGATTCGCCGGGAAGAAAAATCCCGACCTGTGGATGCGGTTCCTGCGCATCTATCGCCAGCATCACGTCCGTTTCGTGTGGGTCAAAGGCCATGCCGAGACCGTCGAAAACAACCGCTGCGACCAGTTGGCCGTCGCTGCGGCCAACGACCGCGCCCACCACGTCGAAGATACGGGCTACGAAGGAAATTCCTGAAATCCGCGACAAGCGAAAAACGATCCGGCATCTCCGACATACGGCCTGCCGCCGAACCCGCCGACGACCGAATATCGCGGTTCCGGCGACGCCGCTTCGACGAACCGCACCGCCGGATAAAAAGTTTTTCGCCGACCCTTTCGAAAACCCGAGCCGTTCTTTGGTCTTTGCGGCTCCTATTTTCACCGAAAATTCGCCCTTTTTTCGCTTTTCCCATTATTATTTCTATCTTTGTGCGAATCATATACTCCGCTCGTAATGTTCAAAACCTATATACGACTCCTGGGATTCGCCCAACCCATCGGCAAATACGCCATACCCTACTTCTTTTACTCGTTGCTCTACGCACTATTCAATTCGTTGACATTCATGTTGATCGCCCCGATCCTCAACACGATGTTCGACAACGGATTCACCCCCACGCCCGTAGAGACGCTCCCCCCCTTCGAACTCAACCAGGAGTACCTGACGGCGCTTTTCAACTTCGCCTATTCCCACGTCTTTTCCTCCTATGACCGCCAGAACGTCCTCATCCTGCTCGCCGCAGTGGTGATCTGCGTCAGCTTCCTGAGCAACCTGTTCCGCTACTTAGGTTCGTGGACGGCCGAGAACATGCGCACGCGGACGCTGCAACGCATGCGCAACAAAATGTTTTCCCGCGTGATGGACATGAACGTCGGATACTTCTCCGACCAGCGCAAGGGCGATATCATCTCCAAAATCACGTCGGACGTCGGCGTCGTACAGTTCTGCATCACCAACACCTTGCAGGTCGCCTTCCGCGAACCGTTCCTCATCGTCGGCTACATCGTCATCATGATCGCCATCTCGTGGGAGCTGTCGGTCTTCTCGGTGCTGTTCCTGCCGGTCGTGGCGCTGCTTATCGGCAGTATCGTCAAACGCCTGCGCCATCCGGCGCGCACCAACCAGCAGCGCACGGGCGAAATGGTCGCCACGCTCGACGAATCGCTGGCCGGCATCAAGGTCATCAAGAGCTACAACGCCACGGGATACGTCAAAAAGAAATTCTACGACATCAGCGCCGACCTGGCACGCCTCACCCTCTCGATGGCGCGCCGTCAGCAATTAGCCTCGCCCATGAGCGAATTCCTGGGTATCACGGCCGTAGGCGTCATTCTGGTCTTCGGAGGCTCGCTCGTAGCGAAAGGCTCGCTCGACCCCGGGGAGTTCATCGCCTTCGTAGCCATCTTCTCGCAGATCACGCGCCCCGTACGCACGTTCATCGACCAGTTCGCCAACATCAACCAGGGCATCGCCGCCGGAGAACGCATCTTCTCGTTGCTCGACTCCGTGCCCGAAATCCAGGACACGCCCGGCGCGAAAAAGTTCCCGGGACTCCGCGAGAAGATCGAATTCCGCGACGTGCACTTCTCCTACGACGGTTCGCGCGAGGTGATCGACGGCATTTCGTTCGAGATACTCCGCGGACAGACCGTAGCGCTCGTAGGTCCGTCGGGCGGCGGCAAATCGACCCTGAGCGAACTGCTGCCCCGCTTCTACGACCCCACGGCCGGCGATATCCGCATCGACGGCATCTCGCTGCGCGACTACGAGCAGGAGAGCGTCCGCGCCCATATGAGCGTCGTGGCGCAGGATACGGTGCTCTTCAACGACACGATCGAGAGCAACATTGCCATGGGCAAGCCCTCGGCCACGCACGAAGAGATCGTCGAAGCGGCCCGCATCGCCAATGCCGATTCGTTCATCGAGGAGGCGCCCGAGGGCTACGCCACCAACATCGGCGACCGGGGCGCCAAGCTCTCCGGAGGCCAGCGCCAGCGTCTCTCGATCGCCCGCGCCGTGCTGAAGAACCCCGATATCCTGATCCTCGACGAAGCCACCTCGGCGCTCGACACCGAGAGCGAGAAACTCGTGCAGGAGGCCCTCAACAAGCTGCTCGAAGGCCGCACGTCGATCGTCATCGCCCACCGGTTGTCGACGATCCACAACGCCGACCGGATCATCGTCGTGGACCACGGACGCATCGCCGAGGAGGGTACCCACAACGAACTAATGGCCCGGGGCGGCATCTATGCCAAGCTGATCGAAATGCAGTCGTTCGAATAACCTCCGGCGACCGCCCCCTGCAAACCGCCCCTGCCGCAACGACTCCGGCAGGGGCGATTCGCCTCACGGAGACGGACCGTCGGGTCATCCCCGAACCGCCGCACGACGCCCGGCTCGCCGAAGCGTCGTTTTTTTGCGAATTTCTCGATCTTTTTTCCTATCTTTGCGAATTATCGAAGAAAACGACGAAAAAACGCATATACCTATGAAGTTCAAGGAATACAAAGGTCTCGATCTGGCGGGACTGGCTGCCGAGGTACTCGGCACGTGGGACGCCCGCGACACGTTCCACAAAAGCATCACGACGCGCGAAGGCCACCCCTCGTTCGTCTTCTACGAAGGTCCCCCCTCAGCCAACGGCATGCCGGGCATCCACCACGTCATGGCCCGCACGATCAAGGACGTATTCTGCCGTTACAAGACCCAGCAGGGATACTCGGTACACCGCAAGGCGGGTTGGGATACCCACGGACTGCCCGTAGAACTGGGCGTCGAGAAGAAACTCGGCATCACGAAGGAGGATATCGGCAAGACGATCTCGATCGAGGAGTACAACCGCACGTGCCGCGAAGCGGTCATGGAGTTCACGGGTGTCTGGGAGAATCTCACGCGCAAGATGGGTTACTGGGTCAACATGGACGACCCCTACATCACCTACGACAACAAATATATCGAGACGCTGTGGTGGCTGTTGCGCCAGCTTTACGACAAGGGGCTGCTCTACAAGGGCTACACCATCCAGCCCTACTCGCCCGCGGCCGGTACGGGACTTTCGACCCACGAGCTGAACCAGCCGGGTTGCTACCGCGACGTGAAGGACACGACCGTCGTGGCGCAGTTCCGCATGAAGAACCCCAAACCCGAGATGAAGGGTTGGGGAACGCCCTATTTCATCGCCTGGACCACCACGCCGTGGACCCTGCCGTCGAATACGGCGTTGTGCGTGGGTCCGAAGATCGACTACGTGGCCGTGCGGAGCTACAACCCCTACACGGGCGAGAAGATAACCGTCGTGCTGGCCGAAGCGCTGCTGCACGCCCACTTCAACAAGAAGGCCGAGGGCATCGCCCTGGCCGATTACAAACCCGGCGACAAGCTCGTTCCCTACGAAGTCGTGGCGCACTACAAGGGTACGGACCTCGTAGGCATGGAGTACGAACAACTGCTGCCGTGGGTGAAACCAGTCTCGGCGGATGCCGACGGAACGTGGGCCGATGCCTCGGCGAAGGCCTTCCGCGTGATTCCGGGCGACTACGTAACGACGGAGGACGGTACGGGTATCGTCCACATCGCCCCGACGTTCGGTGCCGACGACGCCGTGGTGGCGCGCGCCGCAGGCATCCCGTCGCTGTTCCTCATCAACCGCAAGGGCGAGACGCGCCCGATGGTCGACCTCACGGGTAAGTTCTACCTCCTGGACGAACTCGACGAACGTTTCGTCGCGCAGTGCATCGACACGGCCGCATACGCCGAGTACGCGGGCCGCTGGGTGAAGAACGCCTACGATCCGCAGTTCACCGTCGAGGGCCGCTACGACGAAAAGGCCGCTGCGGCCGCCGAGACGCTCGACATCTACATCAGCCTGAAGCTCAAAGCAGCCGGCCAGGCCTTCAAGATCGAAAAGCACGTCCACAACTATCCCCACTGCTGGCGCACGGACAAACCCGTGCTCTACTACCCGCTCGACTCGTGGTTCATCCGCACCACGGCACTCAAGGAGCGAATGATGGAGCTCAACGACACGATCCGCTGGAAGCCCGAATCGACCGGCACGGGACGCTTCGGCAAGTGGCTCGAAAACCTCAACGACTGGAACCTTTCGCGTTCGCGCTTCTGGGGCACTCCGCTGCCGATCTGGGCCACGGAGGACCGTTCGGAGCTCAAGTGCATCGGCTCGGTCGAGGAGCTGATGGGCGAGATCGAAAAGGCGGTCGCCGCCGGTTTCATGGAGGAGAACCCCTACAAGAACTTCCGCGTAGGCGACATGTCCGCCGAAAATTATTCGACCGAGCGCATCGACCTCCACCGTCCCTACGTGGACCGCATCGTGCTGGTGTCGTCCAAGGGCGAGCCGATGCGCCGCGAACCCGACCTGATCGACGTATGGTTCGACTCGGGCGCCATGCCCTACGCCCAGGTGCACTACCCCTTCGAGAACAAGGAGAACTTCGGGCAGGTCTATCCCGCCGACTTCATCGCCGAGGGCGTCGACCAGACGCGCGGCTGGTTCTTCACGCTGCATGCCATCGCCACGATGCTCTTCGACTCGGTGGCGTTCAGGAACATCATCTCCAACGGCCTGGTGCTCGACAAGAACGGCAACAAGATGTCGAAGCGTCTGGGCAACGCCGTCGATCCGTTCGACGTGCTGTCGACCTACGGTGCCGACGCCACGCGCTGGTACATGATCTCCAACTCGCAGCCGTGGGACAACCTCAAGTTCGACCGCGACGGCGTGGACGAGGTGCGCCGCAAGTTCTTCGGCACGCTCTACAACACCTATTCGTTCTTCGCGCTCTACGCCAACGTCGATTCGTTCACGGGCCGCGAGCCGGAGGTGCCCGTGGAGAAGCGTCCGGAGATCGACCGCTGGATCATCTCGCTGCTGAACACGCTGGTGCGCGACGTGACCCGGTCGCTCGAGAACTACGATCCGACTCCGGCGGCCCGCGCCATCCAGGAGTTCGTCGGCGAGAACCTTTCGAACTGGTACGTGCGCCTGAACCGCAAGCGCTTCTGGGGCGGCGGAATGACCGAGGACAAGCTCTCGGCCTACCAGACGCTCTATACGTGCCTCGAAACCGTGGCGATGCTCTCCGCGCCGTTCGCGCCGTTCATCTCCGACCGCATCTTCTGCGACCTGAATGCCGTGAGCGGCCGTCATGCCGAGGAGTCGGTGCATCTGTCGACCTTCCCCGAGGCCGACGAGTCGCTCATCGACGCCGGGCTGGAGGAGACGATGTCGCTGGCGCAGCGCGTCTCGTCGATGGTGCTCGCCCTGCGCCGCAAGGTGTCGATCAAGGTGCGCCAACCGCTGATGAAGATTCTCGTGCCGGTGCTCGACCCCGCGATGGCCGCGCGCATCGATGCCGTGAAGAACCTGATCCTCTCGGAGGTCAACGTCAAGCAGCTGGAGCTCATCGAGAAGACCACGGGTATCATCACCAAGCGCATCAAGCCCAACTTCAAGACCCTGGGGCCCCGCTACGGCAAATACATGAAGCAGATCGCAGCCCTCACGGCCACCTTCTCGCAGGAGCGCATCGCCGAGATCGAAGCCGCCGCAGAGACCGTGCTCGAACTGGGCGACGAGCGGATCACCGTCACGGCCGCCGACTTCGAGATCACCTCGGAGGATATGCCGGGATGGCTCGTGGCGTCGGAAGGCAAGCTGACCGTAGCGCTCGATATCACCGTGACCGAGGAGCTGCGCGCCGAAGGCGTGGCACGCGAGTTGATCAACCGCATCCAGAATATCCGCAAGGATTCGGGATTCGAGGTCACGGACCGCATCCGCGTGGAGATCGAGGCGAATCCCGCCGTCGAACAGGCCGTCGCGGCCTACGGTTCCTACATCGCGGCCCAGACGCTCGCCGACGCGGTTTCGGCCGCAGCCGAGCCCGCGGGTGCCGTCGTCGCAGATTCGGAGCTGGACGAGAAGCCGTTGCGCATCGCCGTGACACGGGTATAGCGATTCTGCACAATATCGGCGCGGCGCTGCACGTTATCCGGGTAAAATTTGGTATATTGGAAATTTATACTTAATTTTACATTAAACCTCAAAGACCGACGACTATGGCAGACGAAAAAAAGCGATACAGCGATGCCGAACTCGAGGAGTTCCGGCAGCTCATCCTGAAAAAGCTCGAAAACGCCCGCGCGGATTACGACCTGTTGCGTGCGACGATCACCCATACGGCGGATAACGACACGGAGGATACGTCGCCGACGTTCAAGGTACTCGAAGAGGGTGCCGCGACGCTTTCCAAAGAGGAGAGCGGACGCTTGGCCGCCCACCAGATGAAGTTCATCCGCAATCTCGAAATGGCTCTTCTGAGGATCGAAAACAAGACCTACGGCATCTGCAAGACCACGGGCAAGCTCATTCCCAAGGAGCGGCTGATGCGCGTTCCGCACGCCACCGAGTGCATCGAGGCCAAGGAACGCCGCAAATAATCCCGAACATATGTATGACAGGAAGGAATGTACGCGGGTACATTCCTTCTTTGTTTTCGGCAAGGCGCAGGCCTCGTCATCTTCAGGTGGAAGGTGAAAAATTCGCGAAAATAATCCTCTTCGGCGGCCGGAGGCGTCGCGCCGAAGAAGGCGGAGTTTGCAGCTGAAAATCCGAAAACCCCGCTCGCAGACGGCTGCGACACCATTTTTGCACCTCCCATATACGACAAGCCGAAAAAAATACGTTATCTTTGACAAGATGTATTTTCGGATTTGCATAGCCGTCCTGCTTTCGCTGGCCCTCCATACGGGTGTTTTCGCACACCCTCCGGGCCCCGGCGTGCAAAGTCCGCAACAGTTCACGCGCGACAGCGTGCATTTCGAAAATACCTCCCGCAAGCAGCGCAACGACCGGCTCTACGACAGCATCCGTTCCAAAACCAACCGCCGGACCGTCCCGCGCATGCTCTACAAAGTCCTTTTCGCACGTCCCGTACTCGATACGACCTCCAACGGACAAATCCTCGACGAGAACGACCGGCTCGCGCGTTTCGCCGGCAAAACCATCGGCTCGATCCGCATCGACCAGCTGCCGGTATTCGACTCCGTCGGCAACTGGCTCCAGCGTTCCGCCAACCGGACGCACCGCCTTACCCGCGAACGGGTCATCCGCCGCGATCTGTTTCTGCACCCGGGCGAATCGTTCGAACCCGAACTGCTCGTACGCAACATGCAACTGCTGCGTTCGCGCCCCTATATCTCCGACGTCGATTTCGCCGTCGTACCCGATCCGGTCGACACGTCGCGCGTCGATCTGGTGGTCACGGCACGCGACAGCTGGACGATCAGTGCCGATGCGGGCATCCACTCCGAGGGTCGCACGATGTTCGGACTGTCGGACGCCAATATCTTCGGTTGGGGCAACGCCCTGCGTCTAAGAACCAATTTCGACCGGCGCGACTTCTCCTACGGCGGCAACGAAATCGAATACGAGATTCCCAACGTGCTGGGGAGCTTCTACACGGCGCAATTGGCAGCCGGACGCGCTTTTTACCAGTCGACGCTGCTGCTCGACCTGCACAAGGAGTTCCTGCGCCCCACCGACTACGAGGCGGGCGCCTCGTACAGCGTCCTCAAGGACAAACGGCCGATGATCGAACAGGACTCTTCCGAACTGGTCAAGGAGCGCAATCTCGACCTGTGGGGCGGTTACTCCCGCTACCTGCCCGCGATGCGCGCGAGCCTGTTTCTGACCGGACATTACAACTACCGCCGCCTGAGCCTCCGCCCGCAGGTCGCTGCGCAACACCATCCGGCATTGCACGACCGCGATCTGCTGCTGTTCGGCATCGGATTCTACCGCGAAAAATTCTACACGGCCAACATGATCTACGGCTTCGGACGCCGCGAGTATCTCGCCGCCGGATACAAGGCGCAGCTGACGGGCGGATACTCGTGGGGCGAATTCGGCAACGAAATCTACCTCGGGGCGAGCTACGACCGGGGCGGGTTCTTCTCCGTGGGATATGTCATGGGGGGATGCTCGTTCGGCAGCTTCATCGATCCCGTCGACGGCACGTGGCGACGCAGCGCCGCGAATTTCAACCTGCGATGGTTCTCCAACCTCTTTCTCATACGCCGCAGCCGTCTGCGTCAGTTTCTCGGATTCAGCTATACGCAGGGATGGAACCGCGGTACGGGCAACGACGAAAGCATCCGTTTCACCTTCACCGACGGTTTGCAGGCCCTCAAGGAGTACACCCTCGGCACGACCCGTGCGGTGCTCAACACCGAAACGGTCCTTTTCTCGCCCTATCAACCGCTGGGTTTTCGCATTGCATTCTTCGGATTCGCCGATTTCGGGTTGATCGGATACTCGCCGAACGTCTTCAAAAACGCATTCTATACGTCACTGGGCATGGGTGTGAGATTGCGCAACGAGCGGCTGGTGTTCAAGACGATCCAAATACGCCTGGGCATCGCCTTCGGCAAACACGGCCTGGTAGAGAGCGAGTATTTCCGTCTCTCGAACACCACCCGCCTCTCGCAATACCGCTACCGGCCCGAGCGGCCCGACATCATCGGGTTCGAATAACTGGAGGCAATCGCACGCTATCCGAATTTCCCGACCGCCACTTCACAGAAGACAGCTGAAGCCTCGCGGCCAGGGGCCGCGTTTGCCAATCCGCCCCGCCTCTGGCTGAGGCTTCGGGTGCAACCCGGAAAGCAACAGGGGTGAAACGGGATTCGTGCAAAATCGGATGCTATTGCTCGATCTGCCCTGTCGAATCGGGCATAAGGTGCGCAAACTGCCGCTGCGCGCGCGTGAACCGGCGCTGGGCTCGCGCGAACTGCCGCTGCACACGCTTCCAATCTTTGGAGGTGAACGCCTCCTGAAGCCGCCTTTGGGCTTGCCGCCACTCCTCGGACGAGAACCCCTCGGCAAGTTGCTTTTGCGCCTGCTGCCACTCCTCGGACGAGAACCCCTCAGCAAGCTGCTTTTGCGCTTGCCGCCACTCCTCGGACGAGAACCCCTCGGCGAGCTGCTTTTGCGCCTGCTGCCACTCCTCGGACGAGAACCCCTCGGCGAGCTGCTTTTGGGCTTGCTGCCACTCCTCGGACGAGAACCCCTCGGCAAGCTGCTTTTGCGCCTGTTGCCACTCCTCGGATGAAAATCCTTCGGCGAGCTGCTTTTGCGCCTGTCGCCACTCCTCGGACGAGAAATAGCCTTGCAGCTCCCCGGCATCTTCGACACCTGAGCGAATCACCGTCACACGGTTCTGCCGGAGCGTTGTTACCGAATCCGGATGCTCCGCACGGCTCGTCACGACGAATACCCCGGGTGCCGGACTGTTCAAGGTATCGATATCCACCCGCCGGCCGTTGACGAATACCACCGGTTTTCGGCCCTCCACAGCGGAAGAATCCGCCCCGGAAATTCGGATCGTACCATTTTCTTTCGTAACTTTGTCCTCCGGAACGACATACACGGTCCGGGCGAAGGCCCCGAGGGCGAGCGCCGTAAGCGGCACGACGAAGAGCACCTTGGCCCCCGCCCACCGCGATGACTTTTTTTGCAACATCATGGTAATACGGTTTTTAAGTTTACTGTGATTGAAGCTGTTGGCAACCGAGCACCACCTCCTGCCAGCAGCTTTCTGTATTAACATCGTTTGATAACGGCGCGCATCGATGCCGCCCCGAAGCACGGCCGCATCGGCCTCGTATTCGTGAATGGCCCGCAACTCACGGCGCAGCAGCCACATCGCGGGGTTGAACCACTGCAAACATCCAGCGATATCGGTTACCAGCAGGTCCCACGAATGTCCCAACCGCAGGTGAGCTTGTTCGTGGGCGACGATCTCCCGACCGCTCTCGACATAATCCGCCTCCGAAATAAGCATATAGCGGCCCCAGCTGCACGGAGCGATCGGCTCGTCGAGACGCACCAGCACCCCGCCGCCCTCGAGACGCTCGCAGCGCCCCCGGCGTACGATGCGCAACACCCCGACGATCGACCACAGGGTCCGCCCCAGCGCCACGACAGCCCCCAGCGAGAATACGACTGCGACAAGCTGCCGCCACACGAACGATTCGTGCGTCGGCTCTGCGGCAAAAGACTCTCCTGCCGCAAGCGGCTGTGCGGGAAGTTCGCGAACCACCGTGATGACGCACAAGGGCAGCACGAACGAGAGCAGCAGCACCCCCAGGAGCACGATTCGATTGAAGCGATGCAGCGTCTCGCGGCTCAGCAGCAGCTTGAAAAAGAAGCAGAACGCCGCCAGACACAGTCCCGCCCGAAGGCTGTATATCAACAATCCGTACATCTTCCCTCTATCGGTTTTCGCGCTCGATCCGATCGAGCAGTTCGCGCAACTCCTCCACCGAAATTTTCTCCTCCTCGACGAGCGCCGAAACGGCCCCGAGATAGGAGTTTTCGAAATAACGGCTGATGACATTGCCCAACGTGCGCCGCGAGAACTGCTCCTCGCTCACCAACGGGTAGTAGCGGTAAGTGCTGCCGAACGACTCGTGCGACAGATAGCCCTTCGCCTCCAGGGTGCGAACCATCGTCGAAAGGGTGTTGAAATGGGGTTTGGGCTCCCCGGCCATCTCCACCAACTCGCGCACGAACAGCGCCCCCCGCTGCCAGAAGCAGCGCATGAGTTCCTCCTCGCGACGGGTCAGTTTTTCGATCTTTTCCATAGTGCCGTATGATTACACGGCAAAGGTAACTAAATTTTCTCTTCGCACAACTATTTTATGTAGTTTTTAAACTATAAAATTTAGTTCACGATTCGGAACAGGAAGAAGTTATTTACGAGATATAGCCTGCGAAACCTTTTTCACCTTTATAACATTCCACCTTTCACCTGAAAGCTGCAAGGCTGAGTCTTTAGCCCTCAGGTAAAAAGTGAAATGTCAAAAATCTTTTTTAAGGCTGTGGCTCGTGAAAAACTTTCACTTTTAATTACGCTCCTTTCACCTGCAAACTGCGGCTCAAAGAGCCGCAGCGGGCCGTAGCCTCCCCCGGGCGGAGGCTCGCTTCGCTCACTCCGCAGGCTACGACCCTCAACCACGCAACATCCCTATAACAATTCACCCCTGCCGCATACGCGACAGGGGCGAATCAAACACAGCCTCGAAACGGCTATCGCAGGAACAGCAGCTCGCGGTATTTCGGCAGCGGCCAGATCTGGTCGTCGACGATCTCCTCCAGCTTATCGATATGGCGGCGGATTTCGTCGAAGCAAACCGCCACCGTATCGTGATAAGCGATAGCCTTCAACCGCTGGTCCTCGATGCGGTTGGCGCTCTTGCGCGCTTCGATCATCTCGCCCGTGAGACGCTGGATAGCAGCCGTATGATCCTGGATCTTCTTGATAAGCTCGATATCCGAAGCGGCATTCAGGCCCGGAATCTGCGACATCTTGTACACCTTGTCCAGCAGCATCGCTTCGTATTTCGAGGCGATGGGCACGATGTGGTTCATCGCCAGGTCGCCCAACACACGACCCTCGATCTGGATTTTCTTGGTGTAGGTCTCCCACTTCACCTCCGTGCGGGCTTCGAGCTCCACTTCGGTGAAGACCCCCATATCGCCGAACATCTTCATCGTCGCCTCGTCGAGATAGCGGTCGAAGATCAGCGGCGTCGAGGTCTCGCAATCCAAACCACGCGCAGCAGCCTCGGCCTTCCAGGCGTCCGAATAGCCGTTGCCGTCGAAACGGATCGCACGGCACTCCTTAATCATCGTCTTGAGCACCTCGTAGATGGCCTTCTCCTTCTTGGCGCCGGCCTCGATCTTGGCATCCACGGCCTTGCGAAACTCCGTAAGCTCGGCAGCCACCACCGTGTTGAGCACGATCATCGCCTCGGCGCAGTTGTCCGACGAACCGACGGCGCGGAACTCGAAACGGTTGCCCGTAAATGCGAAGGGCGACGTACGGTTACGGTCGGTATTGTCGAGCAGCAAGGTCGGGATATGCGAGATACCGCTCATTTTGAAGACACTCTTGGCATCGAAACGGATCGCATCGTCGCCTTTGGAGGCGGCCAGTTTGTCCAGCACGGCCGAGACCTGCGCCCCGAGGAAGGTCGAGATGATGGCGGGAGGCGCCTCGTTGGCACCCAGACGGTGGGCATTCGTCGCGCTCATGATCGAAGCCTTCAGCAGGCCGTTGTATTTGTAGACGGCCGAAATAACATTCACCAAGAAGGTGATGAACTGCAAATTCTCGGACGCCGTTTTACCCGGACCCAAGAGGTTGACGCCCGTATCGGTTCCGAGCGACCAGTTGTTGTGCTTGCCCGAGCCGTTGATCCCCTTGAAGGGCTTTTCGTGCAGCAGCACGCGGAACTTGTGACGACGGGCCGTCTTGTCCATGATCGTCATCAACAACTGGTTGTGGTCGTTGGCGAGGTTGACCTCCTCGTATACGGGTGCCAGCTCGAACTGATTCGGCGCCACCTCGTTATGGCGTGTCTTAACGGGAATACCCAGCTTCAGGCACTCGATTTCGAGCTCCTTCATGAAGGCCATCACACGCGTGGGGATGGCTCCGAAATAGTGGTCTTCGAGCTGCTGGTTCTTCGCCGACTCGTGTCCCATCAGCGTGCGGCCCGTCAGCATCAGGTCGGGACGCACGGCCCACAGGCTCTCGTCCACGAGGAAATACTCCTGCTCCCAGCCCAGGTACGAGAAGACCTTCTGCACGTTCTTGTCGAAATAATGGCAAACCTCCGTCGCAGCCTTGTCCACGGCCGTTACCGAACGCAGCAGGGGCACCTTGTAGTCGAGCGCTTCGCCCGTATAGGCGATGAAGACGGTCGGAATGCAGAGCGTCGTATCGACGATGAAAGCGGGCGACGAGGGGTCCCAGGCCGAGTAACCGCGCGCCTCGAAGGTATTGCGGATACCGCCGTTGGGGAACGACGAGGCATCGGGCTCCTGCTGCACGAGCAGCTTCCCGGAGAACTCCTCCAGCACGCCCCCGCAGCCGTCCGGCTCGGCGAAGGCATCGTGCTTCTCGGCCGTACCGCCCGTGAGGGGTTGGAACCAGTGGGTGTAGTGGTCGGCACCGTGCTCCAGGGCCCACTGGCGCATGCCGGCAGCGATCGAATCGGCCACCTCGCGCGTGAGCGGCGTGCGGTTCTCCATCGTATCGAGCAGCGCGGCGAACGTACGCTTGTCGAGGTACTTGCGCATGGCGTCGCGTCCGAAGACCTTTTCGCCGAAATAATCCGAAGGACGTCCCTCGGGAACTTTCACTTCCACGGCCGTGTGGTTGATCGCCGCATCGACCATCTTGAATCTGAGTAATGACATAAGAGTATCTGAGTTCGTGGATTTCAAAGAGTCGGACGGGCGGAATACGGGGTAAAAACAACACTGACCTAACCTGTAAAATCCGATGGTCCGCAGTCTCCCGACGCGCTCCGACCACCTTCGACACCCGCGGTTTTCCGCCCGTCCGGGATCGTTCTGTTTCCGGTTGCAAATGTATGTTTTTTTTCGATTCGTTGTTTTTTCCAAAATCACTATTTTTCGAAAAACCGTCGATTTTTTCAGCATTTTCCCGAAAAAAGCCTCATTTTTCCAGCACGCCCATCGATTTTACACCCTATTTTCCGAGAATCGACCCATTTTTTCATGCATAATCCGAAAAATCGCCGATTTCCGAAAATTCGAATTTCTCAGGATATTCAATACCAATATTCAACTATTACACCACAACATCCCGACACCGGTCGCGACCCATCCGAAACGCATGCCGCCGAGATCCGAAACGCTCCCCTTTCGAAACGAATCGTCCCGAAAGCGTCGGACCACTGTTATTTTATTAACAATTTCTTGGTACAATGCCCGATTTTTTCTATCTTTACACGTTCGAAAAGACACTTATCCAATACTAATCTCTAAATAACTATGGCAAATACCACACGTGAAAAGCTGTTCGCCGAATTTCCCCCGGTTCCGACCGAGAAATGGGAAGAGGTGATTACGGCCGACCTGAAAGGTGCCGACTACGAGCGCAAACTGGTATGGCGCACGGGCGAAGGATTCAACGTCCGCCCCTACTACCGCGCCGAGAACCTCGAAGGTATCCGTTTCCTGGGGTCGCAGGCAGGCGAATTCCCCTATGTGAGAGGTACGCGCGCGCATAACCGCTGGCACGTACACCAGACCGTCGAGGTCGCCTCGCCCGCCGAGGCCAACGCCGAGGCGCTGAAGCTGCTCGACTCGGGCGTCGATTCGCTGGGATTCTCGATCCTCTCGGAGGAGTTCTCGGCCGCCGATCTCGACGTGCTGCTCCAGGGCATCTCGATCCCGGCCATCGATCTCGTATTCTGCGGTGCGAAGACGGGCCGCGTGGCCGACCTCGTGCTGGCCAAACTCGAAAAGGAGGGCATAGCCCCCGAAGATGCGCATATCGCCTTCGGGATCGACCCGCTCGTACGCAACCTCTCGTCGAAAGGCGACTTCTGCTCGCCGAACGGCGAGAAATGCTTCGCCCGCATCGCCGAGCTGATCCGCAAGGCCGAGGGTTACAAGCACATCCGCATCGTGACCATCAACGCCCGCATCTTCGGCAACTCGGGTTCGACCATCGTCGAGGAGCTGGCATTCGCCCTCTCGGCCGGTCACGACTACCTGGTACGGCTCACCGAAGCCGGACTTCCGGTAGACCTCGTAGCACGCAAGCTGCGTTTCGCCTTCTCCGTGACCTCGAACTACTTCATGGAGATCGCCAAGCTGCGCGCCGCACGCATGCTGTGGGCCAACATCGTCAAGGGTTACAACCCCGAGAAGAATTGCGCCTGCAAGATGCATATCCACGCCGAGACTTCGCGCTGGAACCAAACCGTCTACGACCCCTACGTCAACATGCTGCGCGGCACGACCGAGGCCATGTCGGCTGCTATCGGCGGCGTCTACTCGCTCGAAGTCACGCCGTTCGACCGTGCTTTCGAAGCTCCGACGGAGTTCGCCAAGCGCATCGCCCGCAACGTCGAGTTGCTGCTCAAGCACGAGTCGCACTTCGACCAGGTGGTAGACCCCGCAGGCGGTTCGTACTACATCGAGAACCTCACGCAGTCGATCGCTGCCGAGGCTTGGAAACTCTTCCTCGAAATCGAGGAGAAGGGCGGCTACACGGCAGCCTACCAGGCCGGACTGATCGTCGAGCGCGTCAAAGCCTCGGCCGCAGCCAAGGACAAGAACATCGCTACGCGTCGTCAAATTCTGCTCGGCGCCAACCAATATCCCAACTTTACGGAGACGGCCGCAGCCGAGATCGGTGCGCAGAGCGTCGAGCGTCCCGCAGCCGAGGGCAACGTGCTGACGCCCTACCGCGGTGCGATGGCCTTCGAGGCGATGCGTCTGGGCGTCGACCGCTCGGGCAAGCAGCCCAAGGCCTTCATGCTCACGTGCGGCAGCCTGGCCATGGCCCGCGCCCGTGCCCAGTTCTCGTGCAACTTCTTCGCCTGCGCCGGCATCAAGGTGATCGACAACACCTTCTTCAAGTCGGTGGAAGAGGGCGTCGAGGCAGCCGTCGCTTCGGGTGCCGAGATCGTCGTGGTATGTTCGAGCGACGACGACTACGCAACCGTAGCTCCGAAGGTCAAGGAGCTGCTGGCCGGTCGTGCGATCCTCGTCGTCGCCGGAGCTCCGGCCTGCACCCCCGAACTGGAGGCCCAGGGCATCACGAACTTCATCAACGTGAAGTCGAACGTGCTGGAGACACTGAAGTTTTACCTTAAAGAGATGGGAATCTAATCATGAGACAGAAATTTTCTGAACTGAAATACGAAGCGGGCGCACAGAAAAGCTGCTGCGCCGCGAAGGGCTGCGGCCAGGTGGAGCCGTGGCTCACGGCCGAGCGCATTCCCGTCAAGGGTGCCTACACGGCCGCCGACCTCGAAGGCATGGAGCACCTGAACTATGCCGCCGGTATCGCACCGTTCCTGCGCGGTCCCTACTCGACGATGTACGTCATGCGTCCGTGGACGATCCGTCAGTACGCCGGATTCTCCACCGCCGAGGAGTCCAACGCATTCTACCGCCGCAACCTGGCTGCCGGACAGAAGGGTCTGTCGGTGGCCTTCGACCTGGCGACGCACCGCGGCTACGACGCCGACCATCCGCGCGTGGTGGGCGACGTGGGCAAGGCCGGCGTGTCGATCTGCTCGGTCGAGGACATGAAGGTGCTCTTCAACGGCATTCCGCTGGACCGCATGTCGGTGTCGATGACCATGAACGGCGCCGTGCTGCCGATCCTGGCCTTCTACATCGTGACGGGTCTGGAGCAGGGCTGCACGCTCGACCAGCTGGCCGGTACGATCCAGAACGACATTCTCAAGGAGTTCATGGTGCGCAACACCTATATCTACCCGCCCGAGTTCTCGATGCGCATCATCGCCGATATCTTCGAATACACCTCGAAGAACATGCCCAAATTCAACTCGATCTCGATTTCGGGTTACCACATGCAGGAGGCGGGCGCCACGGCCGATATCGAGCTGGCCTACACGCTGGCCGACGGTCTGGAGTACCTGCGCGCAGGTATCAACGCCGGCATGTCGATCGACGCCTTCGCACCGCGTCTGTCGTTCTTCTGGGCCATCGGCATGAACCACTTCATGGAGATCGCCAAGATGCGTGCCGCACGTATGCTGTGGGCCAAGATCGTCAAGCAGTTCGATCCGAAGAATCCCAAGTCGCTGGCCCTGCGTACCCACTCGCAGACCTCGGGTTGGTCGCTCACCGAGCAGGACCCCTTCAACAACGTAGCCCGCACGGCCATCGAGGCCATGGGCGCCGCCCTGGGCCACACCCAGTCGTTGCACACCAACGCCCTGGACGAAGCGATCGCCCTGCCGACCGACTTCTCGGCGCGTATCGCCCGCAACACGCAGATCTACATCCAGGAGGAGACCTCCGTATGCCGCGAGGTCGATCCGTGGGCCGGTTCCTACTACGTGGAGTCGCTCACGCAGGAGATCGCCGACAAGGCCTGGGCCCATATCCAGGAGATCGAGGAGCTGGGCGGCATGGCCAAGGCCATCGAGACCGGTATTCCGAAGATGCGTATCGAGGAGGCGTCGGCCCGCAAGCAGGCCCGCATCGACTCGGGCGTCGAGAAGATCATCGGTGTGAACGAATACCGTCTGGAGAAGGAGGCCCCGATCGACATCCTCGCCGTGGACAACACGGCCGTACGCGAAAGCCAGATCAAGCGCCTGAAGGAGCTGCGCGCTTCGCGCGACGAAGCTGCCGTGCAGAAGGCTTTGGCCGCCATCACCGAGTGCGTGAAGACCAAGCAGGGCAACCTGCTCGAACTGGCCGTCGAGGCTGCCAAGGTCCGCGCATCGCTGGGTGAGATCTCCGATGCCTGCGAAGTCGTCGTAGGCCGCTACAAAGCTGTGATCCGTTCGATTTCAGGTGTTTATTCGTCCGAAGTGAAAAACGACAAATCTTTCGAGCGCGCCAAGGAGCTGTGCGCCGAGTTCGCCAAGAAGGAGGGCCGCCAGCCCCGTATCATGATTGCCAAGATGGGCCAGGACGGCCACGACCGCGGTGCCAAGGTCGTAGCTACGGGTTATGCCGACATCGGTTTCGACGTCGACATGGGTCCGCTGTTCCAGACGCCCGAGGAGGCTGCCAAGCAGGCCGTCGAGAACGACGTGCACGTGGTCGGCGTTTCGTCGCTGGCCGCAGGTCACCTCACGCTCGTGCCGCAGCTCATCGCCGAGCTGAAGAAACTGGGCCGCGAGGATATCATCGTCATCGTCGGTGGCGTGATCCCCGCACAGGATTACGACGAGCTCTATCGCGACGGTGCCGCCGCCATCTTCGGCCCCGGTACGCCGATCGCCACGGCCGCTATCAAGATGCTGGAGATTCTGCTCGACGAGTAGGCTCACCGCATCGATCACGAAAACTCCCGGGGGTTTGCCCCGGGAGTTTTTTTATGGCAACTCGTACAACTTTACACGAAACAGTATTTAAACCATTATGACCTTGCGGGTTACGCCAGAAGCCCCTCCCTCGGGAGGGATTTACGTTCAGTTTCTTGCACCTTTTCTCGCCTCGGCATAGCTCGAACAAGTTCGATTGCACTCGTCGGACACCGCAGGCAAGGGGAGGGTCAGCTAACTCCGGGGACAGAAGCCAACCGAAAGCATGATGAGCAGCTATTTCCCTTGAAAACCCCGCTTTAGCGGGGCGGCCAAGGGCCGCGAGACAACGACCGTCTTAAGTGTGTTAACGTGCAAAGAACCGGTGAGGTGTAAAATTACAGATAGTTGCCTTTTTTATTTCCGACCCGCAATCGCCTTACCGCTCGTTCTTCACACGTTCCAACTCCGCGGCGAGTTTTTCGACGATCTCGGGGTATTGCGCAGCCACATCGCGGCGTTCGCAGGGGTCCTTCGACACCCGGTAAAGCTGCGGCACGGGAGCATTGCCCAACTCCACGGACTTGCGGTATTCGTAGCTCTGCTTGTCGCTCGGTTCGAAGTATTTCCAACCATCTTTCAGTATGGCCAGCGTGTTCTGGCGGTTTTGCTGAATGACATATTCGCGATCGGCATGCCCCACGCCCAGCAATTCGGGCAGGTGGTCGTGACTGTCCGGTGCAGCCCCCTCGGGCAGTTCGGCCCCGACGAGCGTCGCCAGCGAACGATAGACATCGATCTGCGAGAAAAGTGCCGGCTGCTCGCCCCGCGGCACGACGGCAGGCCAGCGTACGAGCAACGGAACGCGCGTTCCCGCCTCGTAGAGGCTGTATTTTCCGCCCCGGTAGACGCCCGACGGCGTATGGCCTCCCAGCCGCATGAAGGCTTCGTCCTGGTAGCCGTCGTCGATCGCCGGACCGTTGTCCGAAGTGAAAATCACGAGGGTATTCTCCGCCAAGCCCAGGCTGTCGAGCGTGCGCATCACCTCGCCCACCGTCCAGTCGAGTTGCAGAATCACGTCCCCGCGCGTTCCCATGCCGCTCTTGCCCGCAAACCGGGGATGCGGCACCCGCGGGACATGTACGTCGTTAGTACCCATATAGAGGAAGAAGGGTTCGTCCCGATGCCGGGCGATGAATTGCGTAGCCTTCAGGGCGATCGTATCGGCGATACCTTCGTCGACCCACAGCGCCGAACGGCCGCCCGTCATCCAGCCGATGCGCGAAATGCCGTTGACGATCGTATTGTCGTGACCGTGACTCGGACGCAGCTTCAGCAGCTCGGGGTTCTCGGCTCCCGTCGGCCAGTCGCCCACTTTGTGGTCGTAGTTCACCTCGATCGGATCGTCGGGGTCCAGCCCCACGACCCGGCCGTTCTCCACGAAGACGCACGGAACGCGGTCCACCGTCGCGGGAATGAGGTATTCGTAATCGAAACCGATATCGTAGGCCCGGGGGCGTATCTCGACGTTGAAATCCGTACCTCCCGCAGGCCCCAGCCCGAGGTGCCATTTCCCGACGGCTCCCGTAGCATAACCCGCCGCGTGCAGGGCATCGGCGAGCGTATAGCAGGCCGTATCGATGATAAGCTCGGAGTTTCCGGGGGCGATCTGCGTATTGGGCAGACGCCAGGGATACATACCCGTCAGCAACCCGAAGCGCGACGGCGTGCTGGTCGCCGAGGTGGCATAGGCGTCCGTGAAACGCTGCCCCTGCGACGCAAGACGGTCGATATTCGGCGTAGAGATTTTCGAGGCTCCATAGCAACTCAGATCGCCGATACCCAGATCGTCGGAGAAGATAAAAATTACATTGGGGCGAGCGCCCTGCGGCACCGTTGCCGGCTGTCCGGCACACCCCGTCAGCATGGGGAGCGCCGCAAAAAGAAGATTTCGGTTCATAAGATTCGGTCAGTTCGTTTCGCTCGCTCCGCAGACGGCCGCCCGACACCGGGAGACAGCCCCACGGAGAGCATCTATCTTAAAGACAATCGAATCGCCCCGATCGCCAGGCTGTGCGAAGATTTTTTCCGGAAGAATTGCGCCGGAGCCGCTATCACAATTTCATCACCTCGTCGATACCCAGATCCTTATAGGTGGTCTCCAACTCCTCGCTGCGATCGGAGATGATGAGCAGTTTATCGGCCAACTGCAACTCGGCATTGCCCTTCGGGACGAAATATTCGCCGTTGCGGCAGATCATCATCACCAGCGTGTTTTCGGGCAGCGCGATTTCGCGAAGCGTACGGCCGCCGGCAAGCATGCTTTCGTTGACCTCGATTTCGGTAAGGGCCGATTTCATATCCTCGTGCATATCGACGCCGAAGGCGGGTTCCCGCTCCTCGAAAGCCAGCCCCAGCAGATTGGCCATGCCGCTCACGGTCGTACCCTGCACGAGGAGCGAAATGATCGTCGAGAGGAAAACGACGTTGAACAGCAGATCGGCCTGTTCGATCTGCGCCATCATGGGATAAATTGCAAAGAGAATGGGCACCGCACCGCGCAACCCCACCCACGAAATGTAGAGCCGCGCTTTGGCGGTAAACTTCCGGAAGGGCGCCAGGCAGACGAGCACGGCCGCAGGCCGCGCCACGAAGATCATGAACACCCCGACCGAGACGCCCAGGATCAACACCTCGGGGCGCAGCAGTTCGTCGCTGTTGACGAACAGACCCAGCGTGAGGAACATCACGATCTGCATGAGCCACGTAAAACCGTCGAAAAAGACCGTAAGAGGCCTTTTCTGCACCAGGCGGTGATTTCCGACAACCAATCCGGCCAGGTATACGGCCAGGTAACCATTGCCCCGAATAAGGTCCGTGAACGAGAAGGCGAAAAAGATGAAGGCGAGCAGCAGCACGCTGTACAGCGAATGGTTCGCCAGATTGATGCGGTTGATGGTCCACACGGCCAGGCGTCCGATGAAATAACCCGACAGTGCGCCGACGACCATCTGCACGACGAAATAGACCGCGCTCATGCCCAATCCGACCTCCCCGGACCGATGCGACAGCATACCGACCAGCAGGATCGTAAGCATGTAGGCCATCGGGTCGTTCGAACCGCTCTCCAACTCCAGCAACGGACGCAGATGTTGCCGAAGTCCCTGGCGTTTGCTTCGCAGAATCGAGAACACAGAGGCCGAATCGGTCGAGGACATCGTAGCGGCCAGCAGCAAAGCCAGCGGGAAGGGCATGGCGATGCCCACCCAACCCGAGAGGAGCCACACGAATCCCGCCAGGATGAAGGCCGTAAGCATCACCCCGACCGTCGCCAGCACGACACCCGGCCCGATCACGGGCCGTATCTCCTGGAAACTCGTATCCATACCGCCCGTAAAGAGAATGATACAGAGCGACACCATGCCTACGAACTGCGTCATCTCGATCGACCGGAAAGAGATGAAATCGAGTCCGAAAAGCATACCGACTCCCAGGAACAGCAACAGCGCCGGGGCTCCGAAGCGATAAGCGAGTTTTCCCGCGACCACCGCCACGAACAGCAGCAACGCACCGACCAGCACCACGTTTTCTCCACTGATAGAGATCATATTCGTCTTATTTTATCACACACGCAAGTATCGCTGTTTGCACACCGCAATTTTCGGTCCGACAAAGCGTTCCACAGCGGAAATCCGTCCGATCCGATATCCGGGAGCCGGACGGCATTCGATGGCAAAGATAACTATTTCCCCGGAAAAATCGGCTCTCGGCCGGACACTCCGAACAAGAATCCGGAATGGTAACTATATACTACTTTACACCTTCATCGGTTTTTCGCACGTTGACGCTCGTAGGACTCTCGCGGCCTTTGGCCGCGTTTATAAATCCGATCCGTTCCTAAATCCCCTCCTCGGAGGGGACTTTGAGCATAACCCGCAAAGTGATTAGGCTTTAAATTCGGGTTAGTGTAAAGTTGTATATAGTTGTCTACGGAATTTAGGAAGCCGGAGCTGTCGCCGTTCGGGACGACGATCGAAAAATCCGATTTACCGCAGAGCGCTCGCCCGAGAGAATCGATGCCAACGGTGTTGCATTTTCGATGCGACTGCCCCCGGACGCCGAAAATAAGCCCGCAACCGAAAATCGAGAAGTGCTCCTTCCCGCATACCAAAATTCCGCCCGCGAGCCCCGAAGACCCGCAGGCGGAATTCAAACGCCGAAATAAAATCCGTCGGGTGATTATATACGATTTTACACGGACTCGGGTTCTCGTCCGCCATTTCATACAGACCGGTCGATGACTCGCGGCCTCTGGCCACGTCTACGAATCTGACCCTCCCCTAAATCCCCTCCTCGGAGGGGACTTAAGATGCAACCCGCGAAATTATAGCGAATCGATGCCGGTTTCGTGTAAAATCGTACGAATTGCCTCCGACAATTAGCCGACGATACCCGAGATAAGGAACGTAGCGGCAACCGTCAGAATAGCGTACAACTCGGGGAAGGCAGCCAGAATCAGCGTCTTACCCATCACGTCGTGACCGTTACCGATCGCAGCGATACCGTTGGCGCAAACCTTGGCCTGGTAAACCGCAGCGGCCAGGTTGACGATACCTACCAGGATACCGGCACCCAGCACAGCGGCGCCCTGCACCATCGTCGGAGCGGCCAGGAACTTCTGCACCATGAAGAAGCAGACGAAACCGTAGAGACCCTGCGAACCGGGCAGTGCCGAGAGAATCATGTAGCTACCGAATGCACCGCCGTTCTTTTTCATGGCGCCCACGGCGGCCTGTCCGGCGATCGAAGTACCCACGGCCGATGCGATACCGGCCAGACCTACCATCAGTGCCACACCGATGTAAGCCATTACCAAAGCTGTTGTTTCCATAGTTTGAATGTTGTTTTTGTTGTTATTATTTGTTTGTAGTAATCGTATGCGACTTTACACCGTTCCAGTCTCTCGACCGCAATTCCGCACGGGACTGCCGAAGTTTCGCGGCGCCGCGCCGCGTTTCCAAATCCGACCCCACCCCAACCCCTCCCTCGGGAGGGGCTTCGGGTGCAACCCGCCAAGTTTATAGGCATTTAAAACCGGTTCCGTGTAAAATGTCCGTTGTTACCTTATTTATCGGTTCGATCCATTTTCCGCAGCGGTTCGAACGAGCGCGAAGCCATTTCGAAACCGGCGTTTTTGTAGAATTCGACGAACGTCAGACGCATCGGATGCACGAACGACGAGATCGCCGACATAAAGAGGTTGATGCCGTGGCCGACCAACAGGATCGGAATCATGATGAGCAGCCGCACGACGATATTCGCCCCGTCGGGTACGAAACCGTCGGCCAGCGAGTTGAAGACCAAAGCCAGCACACCGCCCGAGAGGCCGATGGCGAACAGACGGATGTACGACAGCACGTCGCTCAGAATACCCGTCAAGTTGTTGTAGAAGTTCCACAGTCCCGAACCGAAGTTCACGAAGGGATTCTTACCGGGCGTATTGAGGAAGAGCATCAGGAATCCGCCCACACCTAACGCCGCGTAGAACGCCGGCGAGGAGGTCGTGAATCCGGGAATCGTCCACGCCTCGTCGAGCATCGGCAGACCTCCGGCCAGCGACCCGGCCAAGAGGATGATGAGCCACCCCAAAGTACCGAGCGCATATTTGAATCCGAAACTGCGCGTGATGACATAGACGTTGATCGCCATGCCGAACAGAATTTGCACCATACCGATGGCCAGCGCCCACGAGAAGAACTGGTTCTGGAAGTCGAAGAACGGAATCTGCGGGAAGTAGTCGGCCAGGTTCATGCCGAAGAACGAACCGCAGAACAGTCCCACGACGACCGTCGCCGCGCCGCACAGCGTCGCGAACCACGCCGCCTGACGCATCATTCCCGGCTGGCGGTTCTTCGCGAGCATCCAGCATCCCATCAGCGTCAGGATGGCGCCGTAGCCGGCGTCGTTCAGACAGATGGCGAAAAAAAGCATGTAGAACGGCGCGAAGAAGGGCGTGAGGTCCAGCGTTCCGTATTTCGGACGGGCATACATGTCGCCTACCAGTTCGAAAATCCGGGAGAACCAGCCGTTGTTCAACTTCACGGGCGTGTCGTCCTCGGGCGTCGGGGTGCTCTTGAGGTAGACCACATTGGGATATGCCTCCAGCAGGGCGTCGACCCGCTCCGAAGTCGCGGCTTCGGCCCACCCCTCCATCACGAGCAGCTGTCCGTCCGCAGCGCGCTGGGCCGTAGCCGTCACGCGCACGCCCTGCAACCGCTCTTTGAGCGTCGCGGCATTCGCCTCGATCTGCGGCAGCGATGCGGCGGCCCGGGCGAACTCGGCATCGAGTGCCCCGAGGCGTTCGTGTTCCTCGGCGATACGCCGTTCCGCCTCACGGACATCCATCGTCGGGGCCTTCATCTCCTGGGCGTCGAGCGTCACCTCCTCACCGGGTTTCGCCACGACGACGAACCACACGGTAGCGTCCGTACGCGCGATCTCGGAGAGGGTATACTGCGCCGACCACTCGGCCAATGACCCATCGTAGGTGTTGCGCTGCGCCGAGAAGTAACGCACGACGATGCCTTCGTCGGCCAGACGGCGCAGACGGTCGGCATCGAACGCGCCCCACGGACGCAGCTCCTCGGCCGCCTTCTCCAGGCGGGCGATCTCGGCTCGCGAAGCGGCTGCCTCGCGTTGTGCGGCGACGTAGCGGTCGTAAGCCTCGGCGCCCGAAGCATAGGGCTCGGCCGTGAGGCCGGCATGCTCCTCGCGGAACGCGCGGAGGAACTCCACGGCCTTGGCGTGGCCCTCGATATCGATCACCGTCTGGCGATCCTCCTCGGTAGGCTCCCAACCCGTAGTGGTGATATCCACCAACCCGAGTTCACGCAGCCGTTCGATAAAATCGTCGCTTTGGCCCGCATAGAGCACAAAGTCGTATTTCGTCATCGGAGCTATCATAGCATCGCGCCCTCCCCGGCGGCCTGTTGTTTGGTTTTCACGATCTTCTGGGCCGACTTGGAGAGGTTCTCCTCGTCCTCCATGAATCGTTTGATCTTACGTATGGCATCCTCGTACCCGGGTATCTGCACCTTTTCGTACAAGTTCACCTTCTGAGTGGTTTTCCGGCGTGCGTGGTCGAGCAACTCCGTCTTGCGGTCGTAGACCTCGTATTCGAGACCGAGGCGGGCCATCCGCTTCAGCACGTCGATTCCGTCGGCGAACCACACGGGCGACGAGAAAAGATCGTAGGCCTTCTCCTCGAATTTCACATCCTGCAAGACGGGCGTACGCACACCCGCGATCTTCTGTGTCGAGAGCTCGACATCGGCGATTCGCAACAGGTCGCAATCAAACTCTCCCCAAAGCGACACCATATAGTCGTACTCGGCCTTCAGGGCATCGAGCCGACGGCAATAGTCGCCCGCGGAGTCCTTCGCTTTCTTCACCTCGGAACGCAGGGCCGATTCCTTACTTTTGATCGTAGGAAGAGCCTTCTGCCGCATTTTCAGCTGCTTGCCGAGTTCACCCAGCGAGGTCTTGTTATATTGGAATTTGATCGCCATCGTGCCTTACGCCTCCTTCCAGTATTTTGCGACGAGTTCCTGCTTGATGGCGACCTCCTCCTTCGAGAAGTACTTCGCGAAGAGCGTCCAGGCCGTGTCGAGCATCTGCGTGATGTCGATATTCACGTCGATGGCCAGCAGTTTCTCCGAGTAGTCGTGGGCGAAACGCAGCGAACGTTCGTCGTAGTCCGAGAGGTCGAAACCGTTCTCCAACTTCGTCTTGGCGTTGGCCGCATCGGCGTAGAGACGCACGCAGGCATTCATCACCTGGGGGTGATCCTCGCGGGTCTTCTTGCCGATGACGAGCTGCTTCAGACGCGACAGCGAACGGAACGGGTCGACGATGACCTTACCCGTATCGGAGTCGTTGCGCAGGAACAGCTGTCCCTCGGTGATGTAACCCGTATTGTCGGGGATGGCGTGCGTGATATCGCCGCCCGAAAGGGTCGTCACGGCGATGATCGTGATCGAACCGCCGTTGGGCAGCTGCACGGCCTTCTCGTAGATCTTCGCCAGGTCGGAATAGAGCGAACCGGGCATCGAGTCCTTCGAAGGAATCTGGTCCATACGGTTCGAGACGATGGCCAGGGCGTCGGCGTAGAGGGTCATATCGGTAAGCAGCACCAGCACCTTCTCGCCCTTGTCCACAGCGAAGTACTCGGCGGCCGTCAGCGCCATGTCGGGCACCAACAGACGCTCTACGGGAGGATTCTCCGTCGTGTTGACGAACGACACGATGCGGTCCAGCGCACCGGCGTTCTCGAACACCTGCTTGAAGTAGAGGAAGTCGTCGTTCGTAAGACCCATACCGCCCAGGATGATCTTGTCGGCCTTGGCACGCAGCGCCACGTTGGCCATCACGGCGTTGTAGGGCTGGTCGGGGTCGGCGAAGAAGGGAATCTTCTGTCCCGTCACGATCGTGTTGTTGAGGTCGATACCGGCGATACCCGTAGCGATGAGCTCCGAAGGCTGGATACGCTTGAAGGGGTTCACCGTCGGACCGCCGATCTCGCGCTCCTCGCCCTCGACGATCTCGCCGCCTTCGAGCGGCTCGCCGTAGGCGTTGAAGAAACGGCCCGCGAGGTTATCCGACACGCGCAACTTGGGAGGCTCGCCGTGGAAGACCACTTCCGAGTCGGTAGCCAGACCCTCCGTGCCGGCGAAAACCTGCAACGTGACGTTCTGACCCATGATTTTCACCACCTGCGCCAGCTTGCCGCCCACGGTCGCCAGTTCGTCGTTGCCGACGCCCTCGGCGCGCAGCGTCACGGTCGCCTTGGTGATGTTGTCGATTTTGGTGTATATCTTCTGAAATGCTCGTGTTGTCATGGCTTATTCGGTTTTTGCACTCACGTATTGTTCGATCTGTTTGAGATAGTCGTTGAACTTCTCCGACTGCCATTCGGTATAGTTCATCTGACGGCACAGGTTGATAAGGCCCTTGAAGAACTGCGAGCACTCCTCGAAATCGGCGAAACCGAAATCCTTGCGGCAGATGTCGAGCACCAGTTTGTACATCATCTTCTGACGCTCGATCGGACAGTTGGCGTCGATATCGTCGAAGGCATCCTGTTGCAGGATCACGAAGTCGATCAGCTCCGACTTCCAAAAACGCTCGTGATACTCGACCGGTACGCCGTCGTCGCCCAGGATGTTGATCTGGTCGTTGGCCTCCTTACCGCGCTGAACGATGGTCTTGCCGGCATAGACGGCCGCTACCCACTCCTTCTCGATATGGTCGTCGAGGTAGGCGGCGATTTCGGGATATTCGAGGTACTTCGAGTAGGACTCCAGCGGGTCGATGGCCGGGTAGCGCTTCGAGTCGGCACGGCCCTGCGAGAGTGCGTAGAAGCAGCGCGCCGCCTTCTTGGTCGACTCCGTAACGGGCTCCTTGAGGTTACCGCCCGCGGGCGACACCGTACCGAGGAAGGTGACGGAACCCGTCTCGCCGTTGTTGAGCTTCACCAGACCGGCACGCGAGTAGAAGTTCGAGATGATCGCCGAGAGGTCCATCGGGAAGGCGTCCTGACCCGGAAGCTCCTCCAGACGGTTCGACATTTCGCGCAACGCCTGGGCCCAGCGCGACGTCGAGTCGGCCATAACCAGCACCTTCAGACCCATCGAGCGGTAGTACTCGCCGATAGCCATACCCGTATAGACCGAGGCTTCGCGCGCGGCGACGGGCATGTTCGACGTGTTGCAGATGATGATCGTACGCTCCATGAGCTTGTGGCCCGTGCGGGGGTCGACCAGCTCGGGGAACTCCTTGAAGATTTCGACCACCTCGTTGGCACGCTCGCCGCAAGCCACCATGATAATGACATCGGCATCGGCCTGTTTCGAAATGGCGTGCTGAAGCACCGTCTTACCGGCACCGAACGGTCCCGGAATGAAACCCGTACCGCCTTCGGCCATCGGGTTGAAGGTATCGATGGCGCGCACGCCCGTCTCCATCACGCGCGAGGGGCGCGGTTTCTCGGCATAGCAGCGCACGGCCTGCTTGACGGGCCATTTCTGCACCATCGTGATCGCGTGGTCGCGCCCCTCGGCGTCGGTCACCACGGCGATCGTATCGGTTACCTTATATTTACCGGCAGCGGCGACGCTCTTGACCGTATAGTTTTCGGTCATCGTGAAGGGCACCATGATCTTGTGGGCCACCCACTGCTCCTTCACTTCGCCCAGCCACGAGGCGGCGCACACTTTGTCGCCCGCCTTGGCCAGCGGCGTGAACTCCCACACGGCGTCGAAATCGATCGGATCGGTCATCGAACCGCGGGCGATGAACAGACCGTCCATCTTTTCGAGGTCGTTTTGCAGACCGTCGTAGTTGCGCGAAAGCAGACCCGGGGCCAGCGTCACTTCGAGCATGTGCCCCTCGAATTCGACCCGATCGCCGATTTTCAGACCGCGCGTGCTGTCGAAAACCTGGACATAGGCGCTGTCGCCTATGACCTTGATGACCTCGGCCATCATTTTGGTATCACCCGTATGGACATAGCAGATCTCGTTCTGGCCCACGGCTCCGTCGACCTTGACGATCACGATGTTGGAAATGATACCGTTTACACGTCCTGTTGTTTTCATCGTATTTTGTATGTTTGGTAACTATATAACTACACCGCTTCAGTTCCTCGACCGTATTTTGCTTCGGATGGCCGGTGTCTCGCGGCGTCCCGCCACGTTCATAAATCTGACCCTCCCCTAAATCCCCTCCTCGGAGGGGACTTCCGGGTGCAACCCGCATGACCTCGGTGTTTTTCAGTTCGCTTGGTGTAAATTCGTATATAATTGCCTTTTGTTTATTCTTGCTTGAGGATAAGCTCTTTGCCGTCGAGCTCCCCGATCAGGCGGTCGAACATCTCGCGACCCTTCGCAGCGTCGAGCCGCGACCAGCGGGCCACGATGCCGATGCGGACCAGATAGGAGAGTATGGCATCGATATCGAAGTAGTCGAACGTCGCGATCTCCAGCGCTTCGTTCCAGCGGATCAGGTCGATCTTGCGCTCCTTCTCCACGAGGTTCGCCTCGTCGTTCACCGCCGCGATCACCGCGTCGATGTAGGGCAGTTCGCCGCGCAGGCCGAAATCGGCCGCCGAGCTGCGGCGCAGCTGGTCCACGACGTCGCCGTCGCCCACGGTCACCTCCTCGATGCTGCGCCCCGCCGTGCGGGCCGTGACGGCCGCAGCGACATTGCGCAGATTGCGGTCGAAGGCCGACCATTCGCGCAGGAAACGGCACCCTTTCGTCGCGCAGAGTTCGTAGTAGGCGGCGAAAAGCGACGTTTCGAAGCGCAGCGACGTGTCGACCGTCTCGGCATCCTCGCCTTCCGGATCGGCATAGGCGCGCACCACGCGGGCCAACGCTTCGGGCAGCCGCCGCGGTGCACGGAGTTCCTCTTCGAGCTCCTCGCGCGTGTAGTTGCCCAACGCATTATGGGCCGAACGTCCCGCACGCAATGCCGCAAGGTTCTCGCAGTCGTAATAGCCGTGCAGCAGCCGCACCTGACGCGCATCGGCCGTGTCGACGCCTTCGAGAATCTCGGCGACGACAGCCCCCGCGTCGAAACCTTTGGTTTCGGCGTCGATGGCATACTCCCGCAGCGAAGCTACCAGACTGTAATATTCGGTCGCGAACATGACGCGTCAGGCCTTAAAGAGCAGTTGCGAAACCTTCTCGCGCAGGTACTCGCCCATGAGCGCCTCGATATCGGCTTCGGAGAACGAAATGTAATAACCGCCGTCCTTGGCGCCTACGCGGAAACCGGTCTTCACCTGCTCCGAGTAACCCACCTCGACACCGGCTGCGAGCAGTTCGGCAGCGCTCTTGGCCATTGCGGCGTCGAGCTCGGCACGGGCGGCTTCGGGCAGCAGGGCCTTCAGCTCCACCTTTCCGGCTGCGGCGCCGTTCCAATTGCGGGCCACCGAAACGAGCATCTCCTTGATGAACGCCGGGTCCATGACAGCCTCCTTGACGCCCCGGGCCGTAGCCTTGGCGACGATCAGCGACGCGATCTCGGACTTGATCTTCGAAACGGCCTGCTTGCCGGCCAGCGCGATCTCCGTCAGGGTGTTCTTCTCGACATCCTCGGCCTTCGAGCGGGCCTGAGCGAGAATCTCGGCAGCCTGGCTCTGCGCCTCGGCGACGATCTTCGCAGCGCGGGCCTTCGCATCGGCGACGAGCGCATCGGCTTCGGTGCGGCCCTTCTCCAGTCCCTCGTCGTAGAGTTTCCGGGTCAACTCTTGCAGTTTGTTTTCCATAGTCGTATAATGGTTTTGATTATCGTTTTCAATTTGCGCACACAAATATACAAAAGATTATTCACCCGACAGTCTTCGCCGCGTCAATTTATCCGTTTTTGACAAATTTACGACACAAATCGATCTTCGTGAATGTCGTACCGGCTTCCCGCATCCGCGGCCGAAACCGATCTATCGACCGAACTTTTCACCCGGCATCCGCTTGAAATCCGGCAGCCTTTTATTACATTTGTAACCGGATTCGAGCCGCCCGTACGCAGCCCCCGCGGTATCGGCAAAAGAACCCGATAATCCACTAATCCGATTGCGGAATGAAAAAACTGTTTCTCTGCGCCCTGCTCGGCGCGCTCTGCTGCGGCTGCGCAGCCGACACCTCACGACGCGACGTCGACGTCCTGATCGTCGGCGGCACCACCTCCGGCACCTCCGCCGCCATCGCCGCGGCCCGTCACGGCGTCTCGGTCCTCCTGGTCGAACCCACGCCCATGCTGGGCGGCATGCTGACGGCCCAAGGCGTCAGCGCCACCGACGGCAATTACAGTCTCCACTCCGGCCTGTGGCAGGAGTTCCGCGAAAAGCTCCACGAACATTACGGCGGTCCCGAAGCCCTGCGCACGGGTTGGGTGAGCAACATCCAGTTCGAACCCCACGTCGCCGACAGCATCTTCAAAAGCCTCTGCGCCGCCGAACCGCAGCTCGAAGTACTCCACGGCTATAATTTGGCGGACATCCTGCACCGGGACAGCCGGGTGACGGGCGCCGAATTCACCGACGGCGACGGCAAGCGGCTCCGCGTGAAGGCCCGCATCACGATCGACGCCACCGACCTGGGCGACGCCCTGCCGATGTGCCAAACGCCCTACCGCCTGGGTATGGACTCCTGCGCCGAGACGGGCGAAGCGCTCGCCCCGCCCCAGGCCAACACCATCCTCCAGGACCTCACCGTCGTGGCCATCCTCAAGGATTACGGCCCCGGCGCCGACCGCACGATCGAGCGTCCCGCAGGATACGACCCCGCCGAGTTCGCCGATTGCTGCAAACGCCCCCAGGGCGACATATCGCCGCAGTTCATGCTCGACTACGGACGGCTTCCGGGCGGCAAATACATGATAAACTGGCCGCTCGCCGGCAACGACGAATACGTCGACGCCGTGGAGCTTTCGGGTCGGGAGCGCGAAAAGGCCCTGGAGCCCGCCCGACAGAAGACCCTGCGGTTCGTCTACTACATCCAGCACGAACTGGGCTTGCGCAACCTGGGCATCGCCGACGACGAATTCGACACGCCCGACGGCCTGGCCTACCTCCCCTACCACCGCGAGGGACGCCGTCTGGACGGCATCGTGCGGCTGACGCTCGACGACGTAACCGACCGTTACGGCCGTCCGGACGCCCTCTACCGCACGGGAATCTCCGTAGGCGACTATCCGGTGGATCATCACCACAATTGCCTGCGGGACTTCGCGCCCATCGACTTTCCGCCCGTACCGTCGTTCAGCATTCCCCTGGGAAGCCTCATTCCGGAGCGCACCGAGAATCTGATCGTCTCGGACAAAGCCATTTCGGTCACGAACCTCATCAACGGCTCTACGCGGCTGCAACCCGTCGTGCTGCTGACGGGCCAAGCCGCCGGAACGCTCGCCGCACTGGCCGTACGCCGCGGCTGCACCCCCAGCGAGGTTCCCGTGCGGGAGGTCCAGCGTGCTCTGCTCGCGCAGAAGGCCTACCTCGTGCCGCTCTACGACGTGCATCCCGACGATCCCGACTTCGCCGTCCTGCAACGCATCGCCGCGACGGGCATCCTGCGCATGACGGGCGAGCCCTTCCATTGGGCCAATCGCTCGTGGTTCTATCCCGAGGCGACGATCTCCGCGGCGGAGTTCACCCGCGGATTGCACGAATATGCCCCGCAGGTGGCCGTCAGCAATGACGCAACCCCGCTCACGGCGACGGCGGCCGCCGAGCTGCTCCGACAGGCCGGAGGTCGCGAAATCACCGTCCCCGACGGCACGCAGCCCGTCACGCGGCGCGTGCTGGCCCGGATGATCGAGCAGAGCCTCGACCCGTTCGCCCGGGAGATCGACCACCGCGGACATTTCATCCAGTAGCATTTTCACGAAAAACGCATAACCGATGTACTTTACTCGAAAAACACTCCTGGCGGCCCTCGCGGTCGCAACGATGTACGGCTCCGCCGCAACGGCGCAGCAGAAAGACGACTGGGCCAAATTCGGCCGTTACGAAGCGGCGAACGCCGCCCTGACCGAAGCCCCGAAAGCGATCCTGATGGGCAACTCGATCACCGAGTTGTGGAACCGCACCCGTCCGGAATTCTTCACCGAAAACGGATTGCTGTGCCGCGGCATCAGCGGTCAGACCTCCTCGCAGATGCTCGTGCGCTTCCGGGCCGACGTCCTCGATCTGAAGCCTCGGATCGTGGTGATCTGCGCCGGGACGAACGATCTGGCCCTCAACACGGGATACATCTCCCACGAACATATCCTCGACAACCTCGAATCGATGGTCGAACTGGCGCGCGTCAACGGCATCCGGCCGATCCTGTGCGCCGTACCGCCGGCCGGAGAGTACGGATGGCGCAAGGGGCTCGAACCGGCGCCGAAGATCATCCGCCTCAACGCCATGATCCGCGCCTACGCCGAGGCCGAAGGGATTCCCTACGTCGATTATCATACGCCGATGGCCGCCGAGGACGGTTCGATGATCGCCGCCTACACCAACGACGGCGTACACCCGATAGATGCCGGCTACGAGGTCATGGAAGGGATTTTGCTGCCCGTTATCCGTCAGGTCGAGGCGCAAATCGCCGCGCCGAAGAAGGCCTGCAAGGCGAAAAAGCAGGTCCGGAGATAAGTCAAGCAACTATTTTCTCTTGCTTGCCGATTCGTTTAGAACCGTCGTTGTCTCGCGGCCCTTGGCCGCGTTGACAAGCCTGACCCTCCCCTAAATCCCCTCCTCGGAGGGGACTTCAAATACGGCCCGCAAGCATCAGGGCTTTAATGTATCAATTTCCATAAGTATAAGGCAACCCCCGGAACGATCTACGGATCATCCCGGGGGTTGTTTATTGAAAAGCAGGCATTCTACCGGTGCTGGGGACGCAGCAAGTCCTGCACCACCTTCACGGGCGAAAAGGTCGAGATGGGCACGTCCACGAAAACCGTATTCCAGCACGCCATTGCGCCGTTCCACAGTCCGGGCAACTCCTGCGCACGCAGTTCGCGGCCGCCCGAGGATTTCGAAGAGATGAATCCCGTCGCGGGATCGACATACCGTTTCAGCTCGAACTTGCCGCCCTTCGCCGTCCGCACGCCGCACACCAGGTCCACGGGATTGAAATGCGTGGCGGATTTCATCAAGGGCATATCTTCGGGAGCGATCTGGCTCGACTCGGCAATCTGCAACGACTCCGTACCGTCGGCATTGGCCACCCAGAAGGGACCGCCGCCCGGCTCGCCCTCGTTGCGGACCATGCCGCAGACACGAATCGGACGCTCCAGCACGCGGCGCAGCAACGCCCAGTCGTACCCGGCAGGCAGTTTCACGCACAATTCGCGTTCGATGAACTCGGCGACAGCCGCCGTATCGGCCCGGCCTTCGTCCATCGCCCGCAGGTATTCGAACGCGCGCTCCTGCAAGCCGAGCAACACCCCGGCCAACACCTTTTTATAGAGAACCGTATCGCCGCGCAGCGCGTCGGTCGTCACGTTATCGATATTCTTGATGAAAATCACGTCGGCATCGATCTCGTCGAGGTTCTCGATCAACGCACCGTGACCCGCGGGACGGAACAGCAGCGAACCGTCCGCCTGGCGGAAAGGCGTATTGTCGGGATTCACGGCGACGGTATCCGTCGAGGGTTTCTGCACCGAGAACGAAATGTCGTAACGCACGCCGAAACGCTTCTCGTAGACGGGAACCCGCTCGGCGAGCAGCGCCTCGAATCCGGCCCGATGTTCGGGCGACACGGTGAAATGGATGCGCACGACACCGCCGGCCGACGCATAGGCCGCGCCCTCCACCAGATGCTCCTCGACCGCCTTGCGGGCACCGTCGGGATAAGCGTGGAAAGTCACCAGTCCCTTGGGCTTACGACCGTATTCCAGCCCTTCGTTGACGATGGCGTCGACCACCGCACGCTCGTCGGCGCCCTCGGGCAGCACCTTTTTCAGCTCGGGCCAAAAAGCGAACTCCTCGATATGCTCCAGCAGCGTATCGATGCCCTTGCCCCGCTTGCCGTCGTTGACGAACTCGAAAAGCTCCTTGAACATGCGCGTCGCGGCACCCGACGCAGGCACGAACTTCACGATGCGCAACCCCTCGGCCGCATCGTCGTAACGCTTGGCCGCCGCCTCCGCCGCTGCGGCATCGAGCGTCAGCACCCCGTCGCCGGGCGATGCGGCACGCACCACCTTCAGATAAGGAAATCCACGGCGGAAGTTTTCCAGTTGCCGTTCGACGGCTTCGCGCGTGAGGCCATGCGCCTCGATCTGTCGTAAATCTTTTTCTGTAAACATACTATATCAATATCTTGGTTTTCGGTTTCTTTAATACAACCCCGGTTTTTCGTCCGTTGAAACACTTAGGACAGTCGTTATCTCGCGGCCCTCGGCCGCGTTTATAAGTCTGACCCTCCCCTAAATCCCCTCCTCGGAGGGGACTTAAGACACAACCCGCGAAGTGATCGTGCTTTAGGAGTGGTTTCGTGTAAAGTTGTATGTAGTTGCCCAGATTTATTTCCCGGCCGCAACTTCCGCCACGGTCATTCAAAGTTAGTAAATATTTCGTAACTTTGCACATCATGATCCGAGAATTTCATCGAACAGACCTCCGCGACCGCAACAGCTTCGGCATCGCCCAGCGCGCCGAACGGCTCGTGGAGTTCGAGACGGCGGAGGAGCTGCGCGCCCTTTTCGCTGCGGGAGTCCCCGACCGCTGGGCCGTGCTGTCCGGCGGCAACAACATCCTTTTCACGCGCGATTACGAGGGGCTGCTCGTCACCCCCGTCCGCCGCGAAATCCGTCCCGTGGGGGACGACGGCGAAGAGGTGCGCATTCGCGTCGACGCAGGCGTCGAATGGGACGACCTGGTGGAATGGGCCGTCGAGCGCGACCTGTGGGGCATCGAGAACCTCTCGCTGATCCCCGGCAAGGCGGGTGCCGCCCCCGTACAAAACATCGGAGCCTACGGATGCGAGGCCAAAGATGCGATCCGCCGCGTGGAGATGTTCTGCGTCGAGACGGGCACCATGCTCACGCTCGACGCCGCACACTGCGGATTCGGCTACCGCGAAAGCATCTTCAAACACGAATTGCGCGGCCGCGTAATCATCACCGCGATCGAAATCGCCCTGCACCGCACCCCCTCGCCCCGCCTGGGCTACGGCGACGTGGAACGCGAGGTCGAGGCGCGCGGCGGCGTAACGCTGCGCAACATCCGCGAGGCGATCTGCGCGATCCGCCGCGCGAAGCTCCCCGACCCCACGGTCACGGGCAACGCAGGCAGTTTCTTCAAAAACCCCGTCGTCGACCGCGACACGGCCGAACGGCTGCGGGTCGAATACCCCGACCTGCCGGTCTACCCCGTCGCCGGCCATCCCGACCGGGCGAAGCTCGCGGCAGGATGGCTCATCGACCGGGCCGGCATGAAGGGTTACCGCGAAGGGCGCGTGGGGGTACACGAACGGCAAGCGTTGGTGCTGGTCAACCTGGGCGGCGCCACGGGCAGCGAAGTGATCGGCTTCGCCCGCAAGGTTCAGGAGCGTGTCCGAGAGCAGTTCGGCATCGCGATCGACACCGAGGTGAACATCTGGTAGACCCGCAAAAACGAATACGACTATGGCTTTCATCGAAGCGTTCCGCAAATACATCGCCGACAACGACCTGGCGAAGCCCGACGACCGGATTCTGCTGACCGTCTCGGGCGGTGTGGATTCGATGGTCCTGCTGGACCTCTTCGCCCGCAGCGGATACCGGATCGGCGTGGCGCACTGCAACTTCCAACTACGCGGCGCCGAAAGCGACGAGGACGAAATATTGGTCGAGGAGCGTGCCCGCATGTACGGCGTGCCGTTCTACAACCGCCGGTTCGACACCGCAGGCGAGATGGAGCGCACGGGCGAATCGATGGAAATGGCCGCCCGGAGGCTGCGCTACGCCTGGTTCGAGGAGCTGAGACGCGCGGAGGGATACACCGTCGTGGCGATCGCCCACCATGCCGACGACTCGATCGAAACCTTCTTCATCAACCTGCTGCGCGGCACGGGACTGCGCGGCCTGACCGGCATCTCGACCCAGATCGGCAAGATCGTCCGCCCGTTGATGTTCGCCTCGCGCAAGGAGATTCTCGAATACGCCGTGGCGAACCGCATCCCCTACCGCGAAGACTCGTCGAACCGTTCGACCAAATACCTGCGCAACAAGATCCGCCTGGGACTGGTACCCCGCATCCGGGAGATCAAGCCCAAATTCACGCAGCTGATGCGCCGCAACATCGGCCGTCTGACCGACGCGCAACGCTTCATCGACCACGCCGTCGAACGCATCCGCCGGGAGGCCGTCACGTCGGAAAACGGCATCGACACGATCCATATCGACCGCATCGACCCCGGATTCCCGCTCGAATTCGTCATCTACGAACTGCTCGGCTCGGCCTACGGATTCAAGGGCGACGTGATCGACGCCCTGTGCCGCGCCCTGGCGCATGAAGCCACCGGGCGGCGCTTCTACTCGCGCGAGCGGATGGCCACGGTCGACCGGGGCCGCATCGTCGTGTTCCCCATCGCTCCCGACGATCCGTGCCGCACGGAGGTCGAACGCGGCGCTCTGCGTAGCTACTGCGGCAATGCGGTGCTCTACTACGAATACCTCGACATCGGCCTGGTGGAGGATTTCGGCGTCCCGGAGAACGTCGCGCAGGTCGATGCCGACAAACTGCAATTCCCGCTCACGCTGCGCCGCTGGCAGGAGGGCGACTCGTTCGTCCCCTTCGGCATGACGGGCCGCAAGAAGGTGAGCGACTTTCTGATCGACCGCAAAGTCTCGCTGCCCGAGAAACAGCGGCAGTTCGTGCTGCTGTCGGGCGAGGATATCGTGTGGGTCGTCGGCCGCCGCATCGACGACCGCTTCCGCCTCACCTCCGAGACCGAAAACGTGCTGCGCATCACCCAAGAAATCGTCTGACATGGCCAAAAGTACGATCAAATTCCGCGACTCCGTAGCCGCCTACGATAAAATCGCCGCCGAAATCGCCGCCCGCCGCTTCACCCCGATCTACCTGCTCATGGGCGAGGAGAGCTACTTCATCGACGCCCTCGCGGAGCGTCTCTCGACGACGATTCTCGACGAGGCGGAGCGCGCCTTCAACCAGATCACCGTCTACGGCAAGGATACCGAAGCGGGACAGGTCGTCAACCTCTGCCGGCAGATGCCGATGATGGGCAAATACCAGGTCGTGATCCTCAAGGAGGCGCAACAGCTGCGCGGCATCGAGAAGCTGGGACTCTATACGCAGAAACCCTCGCCGACGACGATCCTCGTGGTCTGCCACAAGGAGAAGAACGCCGACAAACGTTCGTCCTTCTACAAGGGCTGCGCGGCCCACGGCACCGTCTTCGAGTCGGTGCGTCCGCGCGACTACGAGATCGCCGCGTGGCTGCAACAGTTCATCAAGCAGCGGGGTCTCTCGATCGATCAGAAAGCGCTTTCGATGCTCACCGAGCACTTAGGCACCGACATCTCGAAGATCGCCAACGAGTTGCAGAAACTCACCGTCTCGCTGCCCGAAGGTACGCAGCGCATCACCGATGCCGACATCGAGGCCAACATCGGCATCTCGAAGGATTTCAACAACTTCGAGCTTTGCAAAGCCGTCGCCGTGCGCGACATGGCCCGGGCCCTCACCATCGCCGACCACTTCGCCCGCAACCCCAAGGAACATCCGCTGCTGCTGAGCGTCATGGCGCTTTTCGGACAATTCCGCGACCTGTTCACGGTCAACTACCTGCGCTGGCTTTCGCGCCGCAAAGGCACGGCCTTTCCCTCGGACCAGGAGTTGATGCGCATCCTCAAGAAGAACAACACCTTCGTGCTGGGCGAGATCAAACAACTGGCCGCCGGCTGGGACAACCGCAAAGTCTTCGGCGTGCTGGGGCTCCTGCGCGAATACGACGCCAAGAGCAAAGGCCTGAACTCCGGCGGCGCTTCGGACGGCGAACTGCTGCGCGAACTGCTGCTGAAAATCTTCCTGCTGTGACGGAGCTCGTCGTATACCAGACGCTACACCTCGCGCGGGGGCGTGTCCGCCACCTCGCGGAGCATGTCGCCGTGCTCGACGCTGCGGCACGCGCGGTTTTCGCCCGGGCATACGCCCCCGATCCGGCGCGTCTGGCCGCACGGATCGAGGCCCTGGCCGCCGCGGAGCGCTACCCGCGAACCGTATCGGGATTCGTACGCATCGAGCTCACGGCCGCAGGCGAAGAACGGCTGCTCCCGGCAGGCGTTTCGCTCTACGACGGATATGCGCTGCGCAGCCTCGCACCCGACGCCGTGACGGTGGATTACGACCTGCCGCTTTCGGAGGCCCCCACCACCCTGCACGAAGCCGCCGACCTGCTCGCCCGCTGCCGGGCCCGGCAACAGGGGGCCGACGTCGCCGTACGGTGCGACAGCCTCGGACAGCTCCGCACGGCCGAAGGTGCGCCGCTTTTCGGCATCCGGGCGCGGCGGATCATCCCCTCGCCGGCCGGGGAATTTCCCGACGTGGCGCGCGATCTGGTGCTGCACGCCGCGCATGCCGCCGGAATCGCCGTCGATCCGCAGCCGCTCACGCGCGAACTGCTGCCCCGACTCGACGAACTTTTCTTCGCCGACCATCGCGGCATCACGGCACTCGCCCACTGCGACGCGATACCCTTCATGTCGCTGCTGTGCGAGCGCATCGCCGCGTGCATGGAGACACTCTGAGCCCTTCGAAAAAAGCCGTCCCCCGAAACCGAGGAACGGCATCCGCCGGGCACTCCCCCGGCAATCAAAAACTGAACTTCACCCCCGCATACCAGCTGCGCGGCAGCGAAGGACCGTAGATATAGCCCGAATCGCGGTCGGCGCCGCGGTCGAAATCCGTTTGATAGGCATCGAACAAATTCTGCACGCCGGCATAGAGCTGCATGCCGATCTCCCGGTAGATGCGCAGATCGTAGGCCAGTCGCAGATTGAGGTCGAAGAAGCGGGGCGTGCGGACGGCCGTATCGCGTTCGACACCCGAGCCGGCCATATGCTGCACGAGCATGCTTCCCGTGCAGGTGCCCGTTAGATCGACCGTCAGCCGCCGCACGGGGCGCAGTTCCGCCGTGAAATAACCGTAGAGATCGGGCGTGCGGAACATCGTCCGCTCGGCCGGCACCTCGGGGTCCTCGCTCCACTGCTCCGGCTCGGCATAGCGGCTCCGCTGCCACGTCATCCCGGCCTGCAACTCGAACCAGCGGGTAAAGACCGCACGGCCCTCGACATTCACGCCGCAGACCGTCGCACCCGAACCGTTGTAGCGTTCCTTGATGCGTCCGTCGCCTTCGGACTCCAGGTCGCGCAGGGCGAAAACATCGTCCAGACGCGTGTAGAACCCTTCGACGAGCAGGTTGGTGCGCACGCTCCCGAAACTGCGGTAGAGGTCGGCCGAGCAGCTGAAGCTGTGCGACCGCTCCTCGCGCAGTCCCTCCGCCAGACGGATGCGGACCCGCTCTCCGCCGACGATGGCGATGTGCATATCCTCGTCGAAAGCCTGCGGAGCGCGGTATCCTCCGGCGTAGCTCACCCGCAGGTTCACCGACTCCGAGGGGTTGAAACGCACGTTGACCCGGGGGCTGAAAATCGCCCCTTTCACCAGGTTGTGCTTGTCCAGACGTCCGCCGAGCAGCAGCGACCAACGCCGGTTCTTCCACTCGTTCTGGAAATAGAATCCCCCGACGTGCACCGTCTGCTCGGTGCGCATATCGTATCCGAGCGAAAGGTCCTCCAGATCGTCGTAGTTGTACTCGACCCCGAACGTCAGTTCCGAAGGCATGAACAACAGCCGCCGGAAGGCATGAACGTACTGCACGCCCGCGGCAAGCGTCAGGTCGTGCGTCGTACCGTAGGCCGCAGGGTCCCGGTGGCTGCCGTAGTAGCTCTTGCGGGCCGTATTCTGGAACGAAGCATAGGCATTCAGGCGGTCGCTGCGGTCCGCCGTCGAGAGGTCGAACGCAAGACTGCCGCCGTCGATGGCGTGGTCCACCTGTTCGGCGACCAGGACTTCGTGGGGCGGGCGATCGAGCTGATCGCCTCCGCGGCGGTATTCGGAAATGTGGTGGTATTGCGCCGTGATGCGCGAATAGGCCCCCGTGCGGAGGTAGGAGCGCATGCCGACCGAACGGCTGCCGATCACGGGCAACTCCGTGAATCCGTCGCCGTCGTGGTCGTAGCCCGAGCGGTGGCGACTCTGTCCGAAGACGCAGAGACCCGCACGGCCGCTTTCGGTGACCAACGAAGCGTTGAGCATCGTATTGTTGTCGTAGGAGCCGCTGCACCCGAGCGAAGTGAGCGTATGGGACAGCTGCGCCGAATTGCGCGAGGGCTCGCGCGTGATGACGTTGATCGTTCCGCCGATGGCCGAGGAGCCGAAGAGCGCCGAACCGCCGCCGCGCAGCACCTCGACCCGCTCGATCATGTTGGCCGGAATCTGTTCGAGTCCGTAGACGCCCGTCAGGGCCGAAAAGAACGGATGGGAGTCGACCAAAATCTGCGAATAATGGCCGTCCAGACCGTTGATGCGCACCTGGGCGAATCCGCAGTTCTGGCAGTCGTCCTCGACCCGCACGCCGGGCTGGAACGAGAGTCCCTGCGCCAGGCACGAAGCATTGGTCTTCTCGAAAAGATCGGCCCCCAGGACGCTCACCAGTGCGGGAGCCTCGCGGCGCAGCGTCGCCGAACGGCTGGCCGAGACGACCACTTCGTCCACGGCGATGCCGTTCTCGGCGACTTCGAAATTGAGTTCGGCGGTCTGACCCTGCGCCGTCGTCACGACGACCCGCAACGGCTCGTAACCCAAGGCGCGGACCTCGACGGTGAGTTCGCCCTCGGGCAGATTCTTGAGAAAATAGTGGCCCGAAGCGTCGGTCGTGGTGCCGAACGAGGTGCCGACAACGGCGATCGAAGCGAAGGCGATATGTTCGTGCGTCGCACGGTCGACGACATGCCCGTAGAGGTTGGCATCGGTATTTTTACGGGTCGGCGCAGCTTCGCCCGCAAGGCCCGAGAACAGGCACGCGGCGAGAAGCACCGTTATAAGAAGGTGTTTCATGGAATTACGATATGGTATTGAATGACGAATGACGACCCGGAGTTCGAACACGGGTCGGAAAATCCGGCAACGGAGTCGCTACCGGAGCGTTACATGCGCAAGCACGGGAGGGGCCCGCAGACAAACGGCGCGAACGGCCGTCGCGAGTTTGCGGCAGGTAGTCTCGACCACCACGCCGCAGAGCGTCGCCGCATAGAACACGTGTGCCGGGAATCCGGCCTCCAAAAAGGGGAAGAAGCAGAAATCGTCGACGATGCATCGCTCGCAGACCTGCTCCCGGGCTCCGTTGTCGGGCACCAGGTCGCCGCTGAAAGCGGGGAAATGCGCCGGGTCCTCGCAGTAGATGTGGACCTTCTGCCCGACCTGTGCGGCGAGCAGGATCGCCAGCCACAATCCGGCGAAAAAGCGGAACGATGCGGTGCCTTTCATGCGAGGTTTTCTTCACGGCCTTCGAATAGCAGCGAAGGCCTGCGGCACAAAAGTAGCACAAAAAAAGGGACGCGCCAAACGTCCCTGCCAAAATCCCTACAAATGAGGATGTATGTCATGCGGCCCCGCCCGACGGAGCCCCGAATCCGCCGAATCAAATGCTGATGTCGAGAATCTCGAAATGGATCGTTCCGGCCGGAACGTCCACCTCCACGCAGTCGCCCTTCTTGTGGCCCAGCAGCGCCTTGGCGATCGGCGTACCGATGGCCAGTTTGCCTTCGCGCAAGTTGGCTTCGTGCTCGGCGACGATCGTGTAGACCATCTGCTTCTTGTTGTTGCGGTTCAGCAACGTCACCTTACTCAGAATTTGGACCTTGCTCTTGTCGATCTTCGATTCGTCGATCACACGGGCGTTGGCGATCGTATCCTCCAGTTTGGCGATACGCATCTCAAGCAGTCCTTGCGCCTCGCGGGCGGCATCGTACTCCGCGTTCTCCGAAAGGTCGCCCTTGTCGCGTGCTTCGGCGATAGCCGCCGAAATCGCCGGACGCTCGACCGAACGCATGTGATCGAGTTCGTCCTTGAGCTTCTTGTAGCCCTCCGCTGTCAGATAAATTGTCTCTTTAGCCATAATTCCGTTTCTTTTTCAGCCGACACAAAAAACAAGAATCCCGGCCGGAAAAGGCCAGAACCCCATCGTGTTGCACAGACAAAGATAAGAAGTTTATTCCGAATTACCAAATCTTTTTGACGTCTGTCTGCAAATTCGGCGCCACAGCGCCGCGCGTCCGAGTTACGGCTTCGAACCCAAAAGAGCCATGCCCGCGGGAAGGCGTCCGGAAGCCGCAGAGGCACCCCGCACAAGAGCATATCGCCTCGCTTCGCCTCATCCCTGGCACGAATCCTGCCCACGCATTTCCGCTATGTACCTCGCCCTCGCAATCCACCTGCTTTGGACGCTCTGCGCCGCAGTCGTCGTCACGCGCCGCCACCGCATACCGGCATCGGCCGCAACCTGGCTGGCGATCGTGCTGCTGCTGCCCGTCGTCGGAACGCTGCTCTACCTGCTGGCCGGATACCGGCCCCAGGCGGCACTCCCCGGCATCGCGACCGGCAATCCGGACGGTTGCGGCGACGATCCGCTATGCCGCATCATCGCGCGAGGGTGCGGCACGCTGCCCACCCGCTGCAACCGCGTACAACTGCTCCACAACGGCAACAACGCCTTCTCGGCACTGATCGCCTCGCTGCAACGCGCCACGAGGTCGATACACCTCGAATATTACATCATCCGCGACGATCGGATCGGCCGCGCCATCGCCGAAATCCTGATCCGCAAGGCGCGCGCCGGGCTGGAAGTGCGACTGATCTACGACGCCGTGGGATCGTGGCGGCTCAGCCGGAGCATGCTCCGCCGCATGCGCGAAGCCGGAGTCGCCGCCGCGGCCTACGATCCGATCCGTTTTCCGTGGTTCACGCCGCGCGCAACCCGGCGCAACCACCGCAAAATAGTCGTTACGGACGGAAAAATCGCCTATCTGGGTGGCATAAATATTGCAAAATACTACCTCGACGGCGATTATATGGGCAAGTGGCGCGACGAGCATCTGCGCATCGAAGGCGACGCCGTGGCCGATCTGCAACGGTTGTTCCTCGCCGACTGGGCCCACGCCACGGGGGAACGGCTCGACAGCGGACGTTACATCGCGCCGCACACCGTCAGCGAGCAGCTTCCGATCCAGCTGGCCTGGTCGCAGGCGGGCCCCTCGCGGCTCACCGTCGCCGACGCATTCGCCGCCGCCATCGTCCGGGCCCGGCACAGCGTGCGCATATCGTCGCCCTATTTCATGCCGCCCGCCCTGCTGCTCGACGCCCTGCGCATCGCCTGCCGCAGCGGCGTACGGGTTGAGGTGATGATCCCCACGTGCAGCGATTCGCACCTGTCCGACCTCGTATCGGACTCCTACGTCGAGGACCTGCTCGACGCCGGGGTCGAGCTCTACCGTTACGACAACGGATTTCTGCACGCCAAGCTGCTGATCGTCGACCGGCAGCTGGCATCGGTCGGAACGGCCAACATGGACTATCGCAGTCTGCTGGACAACCTCGAAGTCACGGCCTTCATCCGCGACCGCCGGATCGCGGGGGCTCTGGCCGCGACTTTCGACCGGGACAAGGCCAGCTGCCAGCGTCTCGATTCCGCCTCCTGGCACCCCTCCGCCGTGCGACGCATGACGGGCGACGCATTGCGGCTCCTCGCACCGCTGATGTAAGGCCGCAGCCCGCGAAATACCGGTTAATAGGCTGGTAGACATAGCATAGCCCCCGTATAAACGGAGGCTACGCCCCGCCGCCGACGCAACCGCCGGTCTCCGGCTCCCGGCCGGACATTGCAATCGACTTTTACCTTAATAATTAAAGAACCTATGAAACGATTTTTATGCATTCTCTTAACCCTGCTGGTTTCGGCAGGAACCGCATCGGCCAAACGCCTGCAAGTGGGTCTGCGCGGCGGTGCCAACTTCTCCGATTACCGTTTTCCGGCCGTCGAGATCGACGGCACGCGCTTCACTTCGGGCCCCGTACGCACGGGCTACGAAGGCGGCCTGGTCCTGCGTCTCAACCTCTCGCGGCACCTCCACCTGCAATCGGAACTCGACTACGCCTTCGTCAACTACGCCGTGAATGCCGCCACGAACGGCCGGACACGACGCATCGGCATTCGCACCGAACGGCTGGAAGTACCCGTACACTTAGGCTTCCAGTTCGGACCTCTGCGGCTCTTCGGCGGCGCCCAGTTCCGCCTCTCCCAGACCCAGCGGAGCAGCGCCTCGAACCTGCTGCGCATCGGATTCAACGACTCCGACATGGCGCTCTCGGGCGGCGCGGGGCTGAAAATCTGCAAATTCTTCCTCGAATTCCGCGTCACGGGATATCCCGGCTCCCGGACCAACGAATTCCGTTCGGGCAGTTCCGTGGAAAGGGTCCGCATGCAGCACCATATCGTCTACGGAAGTTCGATCGGATTCTTCTTCTGAGTCCCGCGAACTTTGCGAAACGCTCCTTCGGAGGAAGGGGCGTTTCGTCGTTTCATCGCGAAGGGCCGAATCCGCACGAAAGGCACACAATAATTTTTTTGGCAAATCGTTAATTTATGCGTAACTTTGCGCGATAAAGCGCCGTAAACCATTCTCAGATGAAGCGAACTCTCTTATACGCCTTGTGCCCGGTCGTCGCAGCGGTCATCCTCAGCGGATGCGGCGGCATCAACTCGCTGCTCAAAAGCGGCAAACCCGACCTGGTATACGCCAAGGCGTTGGAATACTACGAACGCGAGAAGTGGCAGCGTGCCTCGACGCTCTTCGAAGGCGTACAACACTACTACGCCGGCACGCCGCGCGAAGACAGCCTTTCGTTCTTCAACGCCCGCTGCAAGTACAAGAACCGCGACTACGAAACGGCTTCGACGCTTTTCGAGGATTTCCGCCGCAAATTCGGCCGCAGCCCCTTCATCGAGGATGCCGAAGGCATGTATGCGCTCTGCTTCTATTACCTCTCGCCGGGCCCCACGCGCGACCAGACCATGACGGGTCAGGCGCTGGTGGCTATCAACGAATTCATGTCGCGCTATCCCGAAAGTTCGCGCACCGAGGATTTCCGCAAGATCAACGAAGAACTCACGCAGCGGCTCCACGAGAAGGCCTACGACAACGCCTATACCTATTATAAGATCGGCCGTTACAAATCGGCCATCACGTCGTTGAAGAACGCGCTGAAGCAATATCCCGAAAGCAAGCACCGCGAGGAGATCATGTACCTGATCGTCGATGCGAGCTATCGCCTGGCCAGCAACTCCGTGTCCGACAAACAGACCGACCGCTACCTTTCGATGCTCGACTCCTACCTCTCTTTCAAGGAGGAGTTCCCCGAGTCGAAACACCTCAAGGAGATCGACCGCATGGCGCAGCACGCCCGCGACTACCTCGACCGCAACGGCAACAAAGAAGACGAAGACAACAACCAATAAAAGAATGGAACTCAAGAAGAACATTCCGAACAACACCATTACGCGCAAGCTGGTGGACCTGGACCGCGAAACGGGCAACATCTACGAATCGGTGAACATCATCGCCCGCCGCGCCAACCAGATCGCTACCGAACTCAAAACGGAGCTCAACCGCAAGCTCGCCGACTTCTCGTCGCCCACCGATACGATGGAGGAGACGTTCGAGAACCGCGAGCAGATCGAGATTTCGCGTTACTACGAGCGTCTACCCAAACCGACGATCATCGCCACGGAGGAGTTTCTCGATCACGAGCTTTTCTTCCGCGACGGTAAGGAGAAGAAAGAGGCTTAAAACGCCATTCGACGCATGGAGACGCAGCGCATGATGCGCCCTTTGGCGGGGCGTCGCATTCTGCTAGGCATCACGGGAAGCATAGCGGCCTACAAGGCTGCCGTGCTTTGTCGTTCTTTGACCACGGCCGGAGCCGAGGTGCGGGTGGTGATGACCCCGCTCGCCAAACAGTTCATCACCCCGCTGACGATGGCCACGCTCTCGAAAAACCCGATTCTGGTGGAGTTCTTCGACCCCGAAAACGGCGCCTGGAACTCCCACGTATCGCTCGGATTGTGGGCCGACTGCTACCTGATCGCTCCGGCGACGGCCAATACCCTGGCCAAGATGGCTGCGGGAATCGCCGACAACCTGCTGCTGACGACCTACCTGTCGGCCCGGTGTCCGGTGGTCGTGGCCCCGGCCATGGACCTCGACATGTACGCCCATACGGCTACGCAGGAGAACCTGCATCGACTCCTCGAACGGGGCGTGCGGATCGTGGAGCCCGAAGCGGGCGAACTGGCGAGCGGTCTGACGGGCAAAGGACGCATGGCCGAACCGGCTGAGATCGCGGCATATGTCGCCGCGCTGTTAGGAGAGGGTGCATCTTCGGCCGATGCCACCGCCGAAAAAGAAAAGACGCTGCGCGGCAAACGATTCGTCGTCACGGCCGGTGCTACGATCGAAGCCATCGACCCCGTGCGGTTCATCTCGAACCACTCGTCGGGCAAGATGGGCTATGCCGTCGCCGGAGAACTCGCGGCACGGGGAGCCGAGGTGGTGCTCGTCAGCGGCCGCACGGCCCTGCCGACGCCCGAGGGCGTGGAGCGCCGGGACGTGTTGTCGGCCGCCGAGATGTACGACGCGACGCTCGCCGCCTACGAGGACGCCGACGGAGGGGTCATGTGCGCGGCCGTAGCGGACTACACGCCTTGCGAGGTAGCCGACCGGAAACTGAAAAAGAGCGACGACGATCTGACCATCACCCTGCGTCGTACGAAGGATATCGCAGCCGAACTGGGAGCCCGCAAGGCGGGACGTCTGTTGGTCGGCTTCGCCCTGGAGACCGACGACGAGGAGGCGCATGCCGAGGCCAAACTCGTCCGCAAGAATTTCGATTTCATCGTCCTGAACTCGCTGCGCGACGCCGGAGCGGGATTCCGCGGCGACACGAACAAAGTCACGTTCCTCGACGCTTCGGGGCGCGAAGCCCTGCCGCTGCTCTCCAAAGCGGAGGTCGCAGCGCGCATCGTCGACCGGATCGAACGTTTCTTCGAGCGATAACCCGCCCCGGGGCGATCATTTACACGCATTTAACCACGAAACATCATGTTACGCCGTCTTTCGGTCGAAAACTACGCGCTTATCGATTCGCTGCAACTGGAGCTGGACGAGCATCTGAACATCATCACGGGTGAAACGGGTGCCGGAAAATCCATCTTGCTGGGAGCCCTGTCGCTGTTGCTGGGGGCCCGGAACGACGGCACGGTACTCAAGGATACGACGCGCAACTGCTCGGTCGAGGGAACTTTCGACTTGACGGGCTGCGGACTGGAGCCGTTTTTCGCCGAGAACGATCTGGACTACGACTCCGAAACGACGCTTACGCGGGTCATCACCCCCGCAGGCAAGAGCCGCGCGTTCGTCAACGACGTGCCCGTATCGCTCGCACAACTGCGCGAACTGGGAACGCGGTTGATCGACATCCATTCGCAGCACCAGAATCTAATCATTTCCTCCGAGGAGTTCCGCACGACGGCGCTCGACACCGTGGCGGGCAACGGCGAACTGCTGGCCCGCTACGCGACCCGCTACGCCGAACTCGCCGACCTGCGGCGCAAACTCGCGGCATTGCGCGAAACGGCCGCCGCAGCACGCCGCGACGAGGAGTGGCTTCGGTTTCAAAGCGAGGAACTTACGGCAGCCGCACTGCGCGAAGGCGAGCAGGCCGAGATCGAGGCGGAACTCGCCGTACTGGAGAATGCCGACCGCATCGGCGAGGCATTCACGACGTTGCGCAATGCCCTCGACGAGGACGAGACCGGCATCCTGGCACGGCTCAAAACCTCCGAAACGGCCCTCTCGCACCTGCGCGAGAACTACCCCACGGCCGGGACGTACGCCGACCGGCTGCGTTCGGTTCTGGAGGAACTGAAGGATATCGACAACGCCGTAACGGCCGATTCGGAGCGGATCGATGCCGATCCCGAGCGTCTGGGGCGGCTTTCGGCTCGTCTCGACACCCTCTACTCGCTGCAACAGAAACACCGTGCGGCGTCGGAAGCGGAGCTGATCGCCGCACGCGACCGCTACACCGCACAACTCGCCGCGATCGTACACGGCGACGAGGAGATTGCCGAGCTCGAAGCAGCCCTCGCCGCAGCCGAGAAGGAGGCCCGTGCGACCGCCGCACAGCTCCATGCGGCACGCGAAAAAGCGGCTCCGGCCTTCGCCGAACACATCCTCGCGACCCTCTCCCGGTTGGGCATGGCCGACACGGTTTTCCGCATCGAACTGACGCCGCTGGCAGACCTGACCCGCTCGGGTGCCGACGGCGTACAATACCTCTTCACGGCGAACAGCCGCATGACGCCGCAACCCGTCGAGCGAATCGCTTCGGGCGGTGAGCTGTCGCGCGTCATGCTGGCGCTCAAGGCTCTGCTGGCCGAACGGATGCAGCTGCCGACGGTGATTTTCGACGAGATCGACACCGGAGTTTCGGGACGCATCGCCGACGCGATGGGCGAGATCATCGCCTCGCTCTCGACGACCATGCAGGTCGTGGATATCACCCACCTGCCGCAGGTCGCCTCGAAAGGCTCGGCCCACTTCGTAGTCTACAAACGCGACGGGCGCACCTCGATCACTCGACTCGACGACGCTGAGCGCGAAATCGAGATCGCCAAAATGCTCTCCGGCACCGAGATCACCGACGCCGCCCGCAGTCAGGCCCGCATTCTGCTGGGCCGCAGCGACAAACGGAAGTCCCCCAACGAAAAAGCAGCTCCCGAGAGTCACGAAGGACGACTTTTCTGAAGCGTCGCGATCCCTATTCCACCCATAAAAACCCCGAGGAAAACTCCCCGGGGTTTTCTTTGTTTATGGCTCGAAGCGATCAGCGAACACCCTTCCCAATCCGGCGCCAACTGCGCAACAGCTCCTCGCCGCGGAAGTAGATCACGAGCGATCCTACGATGACGATCATGCCGGCCACGGTGCTCAGGCGCGGCGTTTCGTCGGGCAGCATCGTCCAGCTCAACACGGCCCCGAGAATGGGGTTTATCAACCGGCACATATTCAGATCGCTGACTTTCGTACCCGCGGACCGCAGCGCCATGAACCAAAAACTGAAAGCGAAAACCGAGATGAAAACCAATACCCCGAGACTCGCGTAGAACCCCGCAGGCTTGTCCCAGAAGGGGCGGAATCCCTCGGCTCCCACCCCTACGCCGTAGATGAGCAGGCCGCCGAAGAACATCTGCACGGCATTGAGAAAAACAGGATCGACCGCACTGCGCTCCTCCGCCACCGTGATGCCCGAATATCCCTGAAGCACGATATTGACCAGCAGCAAGACGATACCGGCAATGCCGCGCCCGTCCAGCGGAGCCCCGTCGCTGCCCGTGCCGACGATCAGCAACAGACCGGCCAGGCCGACCAACATGCTGACGATCTTATAGCGGTTGAGCCGATCGTTGCTCGCCAGCAAATGCGCCAGCAGAACGTTGATAAGCGGCGTAAGTCCCATGACGATCGAGCTGATGGCCCCACTCACGAAGTCGACGCCGAAATAGAAGGCCGTATAGCCCAGGAACATGTTGATGAGGATCAGATTGGCAAAGAGCTTCCGCCGGCGCACCACCTCGCTCCACATGCCGCGGTGGGCCGTCCAGCAGAGCAGGATGACACCCACGAGGGTAAAACGCAGGCCGGCGAAGTTCATCGGCGTAAAATCGTAGCTCAGCCCCTGCTTGATGAAGGGATTGACGATGGCCCACAGCACCGAGGCGAAGACCGCGAAAAGGATTCCTTTTTTCATACGGATCGAATTTGCGGGAACAAAGATAGCCAAAATAGGCGGATATTCCGCCCCGCCGGACCTTTTCGCAGTTCTTTCATTGCGACTGTGGAATCCGGCTCGATACCGAGCTGTAAACCGATAGCGTCCGGCTTTTAAACCGCAACCGCCCCCGGACGGAGGCCTGCGAGCCCCACACAAAAAAAGAGAGACCCGAAAGTCTCTCCCTCCTTCAGAAACGCAGGTTGCCCCGCGTCGTTATTACATCATGCCGCCCATACCGCCTGCGGGCATCGCAGGCATGGCGGGCTGCTCGGACTTCTTCTCGGCCAGGACGCACTCCGTGGTGAGGAACATCGAAGCGATCGAAGCCGCATTCTCCAGCGCTACGCGCGACACCTTCGTCGGGTCGATGATACCGGCCTTGAGCATATCCTCGTATTTATCGTCGCGGGCATTGTAACCGAAGGCACCCTCGCCCTCGCGCACCTTGTTGACGACGACCGAACCTTCGCCACCGGCATTGGCCACGATCTGACGCAACGGCTCTTCGATCGCGCGTTTCACGATCTGGATACCCGTCGTCTGGTCGTCGTTGGCGCCCTTCATGCCTTCGAGAGCCGCCGTAGCGCGGATGTAAGCCACACCGCCACCCGGTACGATACCCTCCTCTACGGCGGCACGCGTCGCAGCCAAAGCATCGTCCACACGGTCCTTCTTCTCCTTCATCTCGACCTCGGTCGTAGCACCGACGTAGAGCACGGCTACACCGCCCGCCAGCTTGGCCAGACGCTCCTGCAACTTCTCCTTGTCGTAATCCGACGTCGACTTCTCGATCGAAGCACGGATCTGCGCCACGCGGGCTGCAATGGCCTCCTTCTGACCGGCACCGTCGACGATCGTCGTATTCTCCTTGTTGAGCGTCACCTTGTCGGCCGTTCCGAGCATCGACAGGTCGGCATCCTCGATCTTCATACCCTTATCGGTCGAGATCACCGTAGCACCCGTCAGGATGGCGATATCCTCCAGCATCTCCTTGCGACGGTCGCCAAATCCCGGAGCCTTGCAAGCGGCGATCTTCAGCGTACCGCGCAGTTTGTTCACCACGAGGGCCGAAAGCGCCTCGCCGTCGATATCCTCGGCGATAATCAGCAGCGCACGACCGCTCTGAGCCACCGGCTCCAGCACGCCCATCAGCTCTTTCATCGTCGAAATCTTCTTGTCCGTCAAGAGGATATAGGGCTTTTCGAGCTGAGCCTCCATCTTCTCGGGATCGGTGATGAAATACGCCGAGATATAGCCGCGGTCGAACTGCATACCCTCGACCACCTCGACATGCGTCTCGGTGCCCTTGGCCTCCTCGACGGTGATTACACCCTCCTTGTTGACCTTGCCCATCGCCTCGGCGATCAACTTACCGATGTTCTGGTCGTTGTTGGCCGAGATGGTAGCGACCTGCTCGATCTTGGCGAAGTCCGAACCTACCTCCTGGCTCTGCTCGCGCAGCGACTCCACGACCTTGGCGACGGCCTTGTCGATACCGCGCTTGAGGTCCATCGGGTTGGCACCGGCCGTTACGTTCTTCAGACCCACGCCGATGATCGACTGAGCCAACACCGTGGCGGTCGTCGTACCGTCGCCCGCATCGTCGTTGGTCTTCGAAGCGACCTCCTTGACCATCTGTGCGCCCATGTTGGCGAACGAGTCCTCGAGCTCGACCTCCTTGGCTACGGTAACGCCGTCCTTAGTGATCTGCGGAGCACCGAATTTCTTGTCGATAATGACGTTGCGGCCCTTGGGACCCAGCGTAACCTTCACTGCGTTCGACAGCGCATCGACACCCTCCTTGAGCAGCTCGCGCGCCTCGACATTGTATTTGATTTCCTTTGCCATGGTTGTTTTCGTGTTTGATTAGATAATCGCCAAAATATCGTTCTGCTTCATAATCAGATAGCTTTCGCCGTCGATCTGAAGTTCCTGTCCGGCATACTTGCCGTAGAGCACCTGGTCGCCGACCGAGACCTCCATCTTCACCTCCGAGGTGCCGGGGCCTACGGCTACGACCTTACCTGCCAACGGTTTTTCTTTGGCCGTGTCGGGAATAATCAATCCTCCTGCCGTCTTCTCCTCCGCGGGATTCGGCAGAATCAGCACGCGATCCGATAATGGTTTTACGTTCATAGCTTTTCTGTTTTTATATAGGTTATTTATTTGCACCTTGCACTACCTTTTCCAGCAATCGGTGTGCCAACTCCCGTTTGGCAGGAAAAGCATGACAAAGCTGCCGAACGGACTGCCATTCTGTCATAAAATATAAATTCCGAAAAATTTTCGGTCTGAAATCTTGCACGGATCGAAAAAACGTATTACATTTGCATCCCGATACGGAGAACGTATCACATGGTGGATGTAGCTCAGTCGGTTAGAGCGTCGGATTGTGGTTCCGAAGGTCGAGGGTTCGAGCCCCTTCTTCCACCCCCTTTTTTTCTTAAAGGTCTCTTTTCAGAGACCTTTTTTGTTGTCGGCACCTCTCTTATTGCTTATAATACAGCCTCCGTCGACCTCTCGGTGCAACGGTTATAGAATCTTGATTGTGTATTCAAAAATTAGTTTTCATCAAGAAATACCGGCGGACAATGTTTAAGCTCTATGTTCGACAGCATCGGATAAGTATTAAGAGTCGTTTTCGTCGGTAACACATCATTCTCCAAAAACGTCTCGAACGTATATTCCTCGCCGGCCAAGGTAAGAATACGACGAACCAGCAATTCCCGGTCAAATGCCCCGAAGTCGTATCCAGTCGTATTCATGATTCCATCCGCAACAGACCGCCATACGCCTTCAGAATAACAATATCCTCCTCTAAATATCCCGATCTCCGGATAACGAGGGTTACCAATCAAGTGTGCCCAAAGAACGGCCTCGGGATCATAGGTCAGCGAAACATTTAAAAATACACCTGCTTTTTGTTTGGATAGAAGTTTGTTCTTTTCCGATTCAGGTATCTCTCGATGATATTTAGCATCTGATAATATATATTCATCCGCAAGCAATCCGAAGCCATGACCAACACCCTCATGATGTATTAATATTTTAGCCCATTTTCTATTACCGTACATGATACCGGCATAGGGATAACCGAACGTCGGGGTTGAATTTGGGAAAAAGGTAACCCTACCAGTGTCTTTCATATCTCCATTTACTACAATTACCGGGAATTTGGGTGTAGATGTTTGTATCGTCTCCATATATTTGTCAACCACATATGTAGAGGAATGGAGCCCAGTCGTTGAACTCGATGAAAACATTGTCGACAATGCGCTGTTGGAAATAGACCCGATCTGACGTTTCTTCGATACGGCATATACCATATATACATTGAAATACTCCCGATAGGTCTTCATGGGTTCGACCGAGAAATACGACTCCATGACAAACTCCATTGCATCGCGGTAGTACTCCGTCTCGATATCGATATCCGTAAAGAAATCGCCGATCAGCACAAGGTCGATACCCTTGCCCTTGGTCGCCTGCTGCAACTGCTCCGTTCGCTTGTTCATCGAATAATCCTTGCTCTCATAAGTACACTCGCCAAATTGATCATAGCAGAGCCGATTCATATAGTCATCATACTGAAACTCATGACCTATGAGATCGAACGTTCTTGAATCTTCGGGTTCCAAAGTTCCCGGATACCATGCCTCACTATGAATATCCTCTTTCAACACCCCTTCACTGTCGAAAAGCAGATAACTCGGATAAGGCTCCGTCGGCAGCACGATACGTCGCCCCTGGGCATCGGCATAGTCCGCGACAACAGGCCATGCGACCTCGTGTACTGCAAGATACCGCTCAGCTGCCTGACGATATTCCTCGCCCTCGGGAATGATAGCCACGACAGCAAATCCCTGAGCTCCGTATAACGTATGGTAAC
>CANPHE010000005.1 GCA_947573795.1 uncultured Alistipes sp.
ACGATGCAGCGCAAGCCGCCGATCCTGCGGCGGTAACGCTGTCGATTCCCGTGGCGCAGAAACAGAGCAAGGCCGACGTATACAACGGAGAAGCGAATCCGCTGGTCGCGCTGCCGATGGAGTTTCCGGGTGTGCAGGACTCCTATGCCTGCCGCATGAGCAGCGTACGGTTCAAGCAGTTGGGAGCCATCATCGAGTTGCAGCTCTACGCTTCGGACGAGGCGATTCGCAACGAGATGATCCGTTCGATAACCTTCGAAGCTGACGCTCCGCTGGCCGGGGAATTTCCCTTCGATCTGACCGCCGTAACGGCCAAAGGAGAATTGACCATATCGGGATACGAATCCGCAGTGGCGTCCACCGTGCTCGAAGAACCGGCAGCCATTCCCTCCTCCCGAGACAATGCGGCGCGCGTATACCTCACGATCGCGCCGGGCGAGTACGCGGGAGCGATCGTCGTAAAGACCGATCGGGCGCACTACACCTTCAAACTCTCCGCACCGCTTGATTTCCAACGAGCCGTTATCAAGGGGATGCCTGCCGATTTGGCGCGGGCCGAACGCACCGTACCTTCACCCGAGAATCCGACTTCGGAGAACGATCCGATCCCGTTCGCCGATCCGATCGTCAAGGCTATTTGTCTGAAAAACTGGGATGCCAACGGCGACGGGGAATTCTCCTACGCCGAAGCCGCCGCGGTGACGGATATCGGAAAGACCTTCGAGGGAATCGGAATCCAGACTTTTGATGAATTGCAATATTTCACGGGATTGAAATCGGTTTCTTTCAGCGGATGCAGCAAACTGACAAGCATTAAAATACCCGATCAAGTAACTACGATCGAGAGTTTTCAGCAATGCAACATGCTGACAAGTCTTCATATCCCCGACGGAGTAACGAGAATCGGCAATTCTGCCTTTCTCCAAAATTACAGCCTGCAAAGCATCAATATTCCGGACGGTGTTACAGTAATCGCATCCTATACCTTCTTTGGATGCGAGAGTTTAACGGACATCACCATACCGGAAGGCGTAACCTCGATCGAAACGAATGCCTTCCGATACTGCGGGTTGAAGCATATTTATTGCAAACCGGCCGTGCCGCCGACATTGGGAACTGAAACATTCGATGATAGAGCTGCCACAGTCTACGTGCCGAAAACATCCGTCACGGATTACATGATCTATTGGAGCAACTACCACTTCGAAATCATCGGTTCCGATTTCTGATGAAACAAAACCTCCGGAAGCGCCTCTTCCGGCTGCGGACCCGCCGCGAGAGACCGTGATACCCAAAACGGCCCCGCGGCGGGGACGCTTTTTAAGGCGAACGGAAGAACCGCAAAAAAGAGGTGAAAGGCTCCGCGCCTTCCACCTCTTGCATCTCGTCTTTCGACCCGGCAGCTACTCCGCGAGGGTCAGTTTGAGTTTCCGGTCCTTGACGATCACGTAGTAGTCGCCCGCCTCGAGGAAGCGGTTGCCGTCGCCATCCACGAAACTCAGGTCCCGTTCGGGATCGATCTCGAAGCTGAACGTATGCGTCTCGCCGCTGCGGAGCATCCGTTTCTCGAAATGCTTGAGCTCCTTGACCGGCCGTGCGATGCGGCATACGGGATCGGAAACGTACCAGAGAACCGTCTCGGCGCCGTCCATCGCTCCGGAGTTGGTCACGGGAATCGTCACGGTCAGTTTCTTGCCCCGCTCGATCGACGCGGTTTCGGCCTTCAGCTCGCCGTAATCGTAGGTCGTATAGCTCAGACCGTAGCCGAACTCGTAGAGCGGCTCGCTCGACAACTCCTGGTATTTGCCCTGGTGGGGACGGGCGCTCGGACGACGGCAGTAGTAGATCGGAATCTGCCCCGTGGAGCGGGGGAAGGTGATCGCCAAACGCCCCGACGGGTTGATGCGGCCCGCGAGAATTCCGGCCAGCGGACGTCCGCCGCGAATACCGGGCTGCCACATCTGCACGATGGCGTCGCTCAACGGTTCGAGACGGCTCACATCGAGCGGACGACCGCTCGACAGCACCAGCACCACCGGTTTCCCCGACTTGCTCACCACTTCGGCCAGCCGTTGCTGGATCTCGGGCAGCGCGATGGTCGAGCGCGAAGCGTTCTCACCGCTCCAGTTGCGTTTCTCGCCCAGGCAGAGCACCGTAACATCGGCCGCCGTCGCGGCCGCCAGCGCCTCGGCGAAACCCGCACGGTCCTCGCCGTCGAAATCGCAACCCCGGGCGTAGAGCAGCTCGGCCCGCTCCCCGAACTCCTTTTCGAGTCCCATGAACACGCTCTCGACCTCCTCCGTCCGGCCTTTGGAGGCCCAGGCGCCCAACAGATGCCAACGTTCCTTGGCGATCGGGCCGATCACGGCGATCTTCTTCGCCTCCCGGAGCGGCAATACGCCTTCGTTCTTGAGCAGCACCATCGTCTCCTCGGCCAGCTGCTCGGCGATGCGCAGGCTGCCCGGCAGCAGGAAACGCTCCTCCTCGCTGCTCTCGGGCGTATAGGGGTTCTCGAAGAGTCCCAGGCGGAATTTCAGACGCAGCACACGCCGCACGGCATCGTCCAAACGCTCCTGCGGCACAACGCCCTCGCGCACGAGGTCGGCCAGGTGGGCATCGTAGCAGCGGTTCATCATATCCATGTCCAGACCGGCATTGAATGCCCGGTCGGCAGCCTGTTTCTTATCCGCAGCGACCCCCTGCGCCCGCAACTGCTCGATGGCGCCCCAGTCCGAGACGACGAATCCGTCGTGGGCCCAGCGCTTTTTGAGCACCTCGGTCAACAGGTAGGGATCGGCCGAACCGGGCGTGCCGCTGATGTTGTTGAAGCAGCTCATCACCGTGACGGCTCCGGCCTCGATACCGGCCTGGTACGGCGGCAGATAGGTATCCCAGAGCGTCTGACGCGAAATCTCCGTATAGACGTAATCGCGGCCCGCCTCCGAAGCGCCGTAGCCGGCGAAATGCTTCAAGCAGGCGGCCATACGGCGTCCGTCGGCGAGATCATCGCCCTGGTAGCCCTTCACCGTCGCAGCGCAGAATACGGCATTGGCGTAGGGGTCTTCGCCGTAGCCCTCCGATACGCGGCCCCAGCGGGGATCGCGCGCCACGTCGATCATCGGCGAGAAGGTCCAGTCGACGCCCGACATGCGCGACTCCTGCGCAGCGACCTCGGCGGCCTGCCGCACCAATTCGGGGTTCCACGAACAGGCCTGCGCCAGCGAAATGGGATAGACCGTGCGGAAACCGTGGATGACGTCGTGGCCGAAGACCATCGGAATACCCAGGCGCGAACGTTCCATGACCCGTTTCTGCACGTAATTGCGCAGCTCGGCCGACATGGAGAAGTAGATCACCGAACCCAGCTCGGCCGGAAGATCGTTCACCGGGTCGGCCATGTTGTTGGCGTTGTCGTTGCGCCCCAGCGTGTATTGGTTGAGCTGCATGACCTTCTCTTCGAGGGTCATGCGGGCGAGAAGGTCTTCGACACGCTCCTCGACGGGGCGCGAAGCGTCCCGGTAGACGGGAATGTCCTTTTTGCGGGCCTGGGCTCCGAGCGTCGTGCAGAGCAGAAGACCGGCGATCATCAGTTTTTTCATCATGGCGATAGTAGCTTATGGATCACAAATATAATCAAAAAATCGTATTTTTTCGCCCTTGCGTCGTCCCGTCCGCCTACCGGAACACGGGCTGCGGCGAGAGCCGCATCGTCGCGCGGGGATCGTGGTTCTTGATATCGAACACGACGATGACGTTGTCCCGCTCACGGAGCGTTCCGCCCGGAATGAGGATCGACTGCTGTTTCTCCTCGTCCCAGAAGGCCCCGAGGTAACGGCCGTTGATCCACACTTCGCCCATGCCCCAGCCCGTGACGTCGAGGTAGCGATCGTCCGAGCTGGCGCCGTCGAAACTTCCGCGGCGGAATCCGGGCATGCACTGCGCATCGAGCGGCTCGAACGTCAGCGCCGCAGGATCGCATTCGCGCACTTCGAGGGGCACGATACGCCATGCCGCGATCTCGTCGCCGCCGAGCGACGCACGGCCGAACAGTCCTTTCGAATTGTCGAGGATTTCGGGGCCGTAGGTGATGCGGCCGATATTCTCGACATAGAGCCGCAACGTATGTTCGCCCGCCGGGCCGTGCAGCGCAAGGCGTTTGCTGCCGTCGGTAAGCGTGCCCTGGAACGCAGCGTCGAGGTAGACGGCGGCATAGTCGCGCACGTTCTCCAACTCCAGTTCGGCACCGCCTTCGGGCAGCGTCACGACAGCCTCGTAGAGGACGTAGCCGAACTCCGTGCCCACGTCGCCCATGGGCAGCAGCTCGTCCGACTCGTAAGCCTCGCCGCAGACCTGCTCCAGCGGAGCGTATTCGCGCATCGCGATCTGCTGCGCCGCCGCTTGCGCGGCGACCAGGCAGAGGGCGAGCGATAAAAGACAGGTTTTCATGGCCATCAACGCAGGAATGAGGTGATGAACGACTCCCCGACCTCGATCTGCGGATCGAACCGCTCGCTGCGGACGTAGCGGTCGATGCTCGTCAACAGCTGGCGCGTGGCGGGACGCTCCTCCATCTTCCGACGGGTATCTACCGCCAGGACGAGCAGTTTGCCGCTGCCGATGCGGGCTTCGAAACCGATGCCTAACTTGCGGTTGCTGTCGAAACTGTCGATCACCTGGATGAAGGGACGCAACGCCTGCGGCGTATCCTGCATGTCGATCACCTTGGCGTTTTCGAGGATGTCCCACCATTGCCAGTCGGTGTGGTAAGCCGTCGGGAAGTCGGCGAATACGGGCTCCTGGTCGTGGATCAGGCATCCGATGGTCATGGGCGCCCAGGCGAACATGATCGGATTCCAGAAATGGTTGTGGAACGTCGACTTGCGCCCCTTGACCTTCGCCGGCTCGGGCGTGAGGACCACCTTGCCGCCGCGGGCGAGCACGTCGCGCGCCCGGGCGTCGTAACGGGTCGTATAGAGCACCTCGTCGTCCGAATGCATCAGCTCGGCATTGCGCGGGAATACCCAGATATTCCAGCTGTTATGAATCTCCTCGCCGACATTCACGTGTACGGTCAACCGCTGCGGACCGCGCACCTTGCCCAGCGGTGCGGAGAACTCGCCTAAGGGGAACACGCCGTCGAGACCGACGTTCTGCGTCTTGAGCGCGCCGCGCGCCACGGTAGCGCCGGCCTGGTCGGTTACCGACCAGCGGATCCGGGCGTTCTTCAGGGGTGCGGCTCCGAAATTATAGAGTTCGGCCTTCGCCGTGAAGGTCTCGTCGTCGTACCAGGCGCTTTTCGCATAGCGCAGCAGCGCCACGGTCGGTGCGCAGAACGCACGCCAAGCCTCGGGCGTCACCAACCCCTTCGAATCCCAGAACGGATCGAGCACCCCGACCGGAGCGTATCCCTGCCCCGGGAAATCGTTGAGCGAAAGCAGCTGGAATCCGGCCGACTTGGACGAACGCAACAGTGCTTCGATCACGGCTTTGTACTCCACGACGGTCAGCGCGCCCGACGCGCGGAAGAAGTCGTGCGCCTGGTCGAGCATCCCGTTGGCGTCGAGCATCTCGCGCCACAGGCAGAAGTTGCGCGGCTCGACGGGGCAGTCCGCATATTTCTCGATCTCGCGGAAATCGGGATAGACGCAGCGCTGGCCCGACTCGTGGGAGATGACCGGCACGTCGACGTCCGATTCGGTATTGCGGTCCCAGTCCGTCGCGGGACGGCCTTCGTAGACCTTCACGGGGCCTTTGTTGGTCTGCTGCGAGACGTAGAATTCGTCGGAAGGAACCCGCGTGCGGGCCGTCGAACCGCTGAACAGATGGCGGCTGTCCGCCTGGCGTCCCGAGGCGGTGAGCTCCTCGATGAAATCGAAGTTTCCGGTGATCTCGTTGCCGTTGCAGTAGAGCACGAACGAGGGGTGGTTGCCGTAGTGCTTCAGGATAGCGCGCATCTCGCGGCGGAAGAAGTCGTAGCGGGCCTCGTCCGGCTCGGCGTCCTTGCCCCACATGGGCATCTCGACTTCGAAGTAGATGCCGTATTTGTCGGCCATGCGGAATGCCGCTTCGGGCGGGCACCACGAGTGGAAACGGACATGGTTCAAACCGTACTCCTTGACGATCCGCAGGATGCGTTCCCACTCGGCATCCTCGACGGGAGCATGTCCCGTGCGGGGGAACACGGCGTTCTCGACCGTACCGCGCAGATGAATCGGACGACCGTTGAGCAGCACGTGGTTGCGGCCGCGCGTCACTTCGCGCAAGCCGAAGGTCTGCGTGCGGGCATGTTCGTAGTTTTTCGCACCGTCGGAGGTTTCGAGACGGCACGTGAGCGTATAGAGCTCCGGGTGGAACTCGTCCCACAGCTTCGCACCCTTGCCCAGCGCCAGGGTATGGTCGATGCGCACCTGCTCGCCGTCGCCCTTCACGGGCACCTCGGCCGTCGTCTGCACGCCGTCGCCCTCGACCGTCAGCAGCGCACGCCCCTCGAAGGGCTTGCCCGTACGGTTCTCGACCGTCGCCCGCACCTCGACGCTGCGATCCGCGACGCGGGGGTAGAGCTGCACGTCGTCCACATAGACGGGATCGATCGCCAGGAGCTTGATTTCGCCCAGGATACCGTTCCAGTTGATCTGCGTGAATTCGGTGTGGGCATGGTTCCACTTGTGGGTGTTGTATTGGTAGCGGTTGTCGATGCAGACCGTAATGCGGTGGGTCTTGCCGGGCGTGACGAACTCCGTGAGGTCGTGTTCGTGGGGCACGCTGATGTAATCCACGCGGCTCACCTCCTTCGTATCGACCCACACCGAGCTGAGCCAGTGCGTGCGTTCGAAGTAGAGCACGATCCGCTTGCCGGCCCACTCGGCCGGAAACTCGATGTCGCGCTGGTACCAGGCGGGCCCCATGTACTCGTAACGGCGCGTCAGCCGGTCGACGTAGCGATAGGGATTTTCATAACCGATGCGGTAGTCGTCGGTGATGCCCGGGAGGGTGATGGTCTCCTGGAGAGCATGGTTGTAGCGCGGCGAGAGCGACCCGCGGCGAAAATCCATGACGTCCGTCTGAAAACGCCACTCCCCGCGCAAATCCATCTCTGCGGTCTGTGCGGAGGCCGGATGCAGCGCGAAAAGCAGACCGGCCGCCACGAGGGATTTGATGACTCGATGTTTCATTATGCAGTCTTTGTTAGTTGTTTTTCAAATGTTTGTCCGCGAACCGCACGAACTGCTGCCAGTCGTAGGCCGTAATGTCGTGCGCGCCCGAACGGACATGGTAACCGATGGCACCCGTCATGCGGGGCTCGTCCGTCGCGGGAAGCTGCTCGCCGTAAAGGCCTTGCAGGCCGTAGAGCTCGTAGACCGGCGTTGCGTAGACCCCCGAGAGGTATTCGCCCCGCGGATCGGCCCAAAGGTCCTCCGCAGCGCTGGCGATATAGACCGGGCGGGGTGCCACGAGGGCGACGAGTTCGTGTTGGTCGACCGGCAAAGCCGCTTCGTCGTTCGCATAGCGTTTGAAGTTGGCGCAGAACCAGTGGGGAAAAACCCGGTTGATCCGTTCGACCGTCTCGCCGAAACACCGGCGCGAGAGGGCCGCACCGCCGCATCCCGAATCGTTCGACACGGCCATGGCGAAACGTTCGTCCGCCGCAGCGGCCCACAGGGCCGTCTTTCCGTGGCGCGAATGGCCGACTACGGCCACGCGCGAAGCGTCGACATCCTCATCGGTCTCGAAATAGTCCATCGCGCGGCTCAGGCCCCAGGCCCAGGCGGCGAGGGTCCCCCACTCGTCGGCATCGGGACGCGTCTGCCCCTCGCGGTAAAAGAGCGGATGCACGCCGTTGCGGAAACCGTCGTCGTAGTCGGGGTCGATATCCCCGCGGTAGACCGTCGCCAGGCCGTAGCCGTTGGCGATCAGCATCTCGACGGGCCAGCGCGACGCCGCGGCCGCACGCGGGAATCCCGGAATACGAACTTCGCTGCCGCCCTCCTCGCGGGGCTTCATGCGCGAAACCGATTCGGTGATGAGCGGATCGTCGCAAATGGTGTGGTTGCCCTTGAAATTCAGTCCCAGAAAGAGGGGCACAGCCCCGGTGCGTTTGTTGGGAAGATAGATCAGCAGGGTCATCGCATGCTGCTCGTCGTCGGTGAAATAAATGGCGACCTCCTTGCGCGTAGCCATGTTGGAAAGCGCATAACGGTCCTCCGAAAGCACCTCGAAGTGCAACCCCTCGGGAGCTCCCGGCGCCTTGCCGTAGACCTCGCTTTCGAACAGCGCGAGCAACTCCGGACGACGCACCGTGCGCCACGCCGCCGTATCGGCGATCCGCTCGCCGCTCCGGCACGTCAACGGATCGGGCAGCACATACTCGGGAACCAGCGATTCGTCGAGGTTGACCGTCGGGGTCTGTGCCTGCAAGCCGAAAGGCTCAGCACCGCGAGCAGCAGCAGAACGCCCCGTTTCATCGCGACAGGCGGGCTTTGAGGCGCACGAGCGCCTCGACGTAATAATAGTCCGCATAGGCGAGCGGTACATCCACCTCCGAAGCGAAGGGATAGGCTCCCGTGCTGTGCTTCAGGATGAAGCAGCCGTTGTCACCCTCCGCGGCCGTATATTCGGGCGAGGCGAGCGTGCGCACCTGCTTCTCGGCGAAGGCGAAATATTCCTCCGCCTCGTCGCCCTCGACCATGCCGCTCAGCTCGACCAACGCCGAAGCCATGACGGCCGCCGCCGAAGCATCGCGCGGCGTGGAGGGAATCTCGGGCGTATCGTAATCCCAGTAGGGAACGCCGTCGGCGGGCATATTCTTATGATGCAGTAGGAACTGCGCGATGCCGCGGGCGTGGCCCAGATAGCGCTCGTCGCCCGTCATGCGGTACATCATGGTATAGCCGTAGAGGCCCCACGCCTGTCCGCGGCTCCAGGCCGAATCGTCGGAATAGCCCTGGTGGGTCTGCTTGAGGTGCGGTTCGCCCGTCACGGGATCGTAGGAGACCAGGTGCCACGAGCTGAAGTCGGGACGGAAGTGGTGGATCATCGTCTTATCGGCATGCGAGACGGCTATCGCGCGCAGCGAATCGTCGCCCGAAAGCTCGGCGGCCCGCAGCAGCAGTTCGAGGTTCATCATGTTGTCGATGATGACCGGATATTTCCATTGGGCGCGGTTGTGGTCCCACGAACGGATGAGCCCCACGGCGGGATCGAAGCGCGTCGCCAGGGAGCGTGCGGCGGTGAGCACCACCTCCCGATAGGCCTCGTCGCCCGTCAGGCGCAGGCCGTTGCCGAAGCTGCAACCGATCATGAAGCCCACGTCGTGGTTGTCGGTCGTAAGTTTCTCGCGCTCGACGCGCGCGCTGTACATGCGGGCGTACTCCAGCACCTCGGGGTTGCCGCTGTTTTCGTAGAGGTACCACAGCGTGCCGGGATAGAAGCCGCTGCACCACCACCGCGAGTCGGACGATACGTCCTCGCCCTTCTCCCACGTGCGCGGAAGACGGCCTTCGAGCGGTTCGTATTTCTCGGCCATGCGCAGCGCTTGCCGCTCGGCCCCGGCCAGGGCCCGGTCCACGACCTCCGCGAGCGGCTGCTCGCCGCCTGCGTTACAACCGGCCGCCAAGAGGGCCAGTACAATCCAAAATTTCGTATGTTTCATCGTAATGCCTGTTTTTCTTCGTAATACTTCTTCATCAGATACCATGCTTTCTTGCGGTAGCCCTGGTCGGAGACGAGTCCTTTGCGGTTCCAGTCCTCCTGGTTGGTCGGGTGGAAGCGGAACGGCGAACGGAAGTCGAAGAGCACCCACGGCGAGACGCCCCGCAGGTTGGGGATGTTCTCGAACATGCGCAGGTTATCGCGGTAAAGCCGTTCCTGGTACTCCTCGCTCCACGAGCTGGCCACGTCGTCGGGACCGTGCTGCCCGTAGAGCGCTTCGCCGCCGAATTCGGAGATCACCAGCGGTTTGCCCCGCGCGACGTCCCACACGGCACGCTCGGGTTCGAGCGGCCAGGGGTGGTACCAACCCATGTATTTGTTGACCGCCACGACGTCCAGCGCCTCGATGAAGGGATCGTTCATGACGAAGACCTGCCGTTCGCGGTCGAAGCGCACCAGGTCGAACGCCGCGACGATCAGCCGCGTAGAGTCGATCTCGCGGCAGCAGCGAATCAGGTGGCGCAGGAATTCGTCGCGCGCGGACGACGGCTGCGTCTCGTTAGCCACGCCCCAGAAGGTCAGCGCGCAACGGTTCTTATCGCGGTGGATCATCTCGCGGATCATCCCCTCGGCTTTCGCGCGCGTCGCGCCGTTGGCGAAATCGATGCCCTGCCATACGGGAATCTCCTCCCACAACAGGAAACCCATCCGCTCGGCCAGGCGCACGGTATATTCGTTCTGCGGATAATGCGCCAGACGGATCGCGTTGCATCCCAACGCCTTGGCCTCGCTCAGCAACATCACGGCATCGGCCTCCGAGAAGGCGCGGCCGCGGCGCTGGGGAATCTCCTCGTGGAAGCTCACCGAGCGCAGGAAAACGGGCCGGTCGTTGAGGTAGATATCCTCGCCCTCGACGCGCAGCGTGCGTAAGCCGATCTGCTCCTCCACGCGGTCGTCCGCCGTCGAGACGATCACCCGGTAGAGCTTCGGCTGCTCGGGCGACCACCGTTCGAGCCGCTTCACGGGGATCGACAGCACCACGGCGCCCTGCTCATCGCTCTGCGCCGTGCGGTCGATCTTCAGTTCGGGAATCTCGATGCGCACGGCGACGCCGGCCGCGGCCTGAGAGAGTTTCACATCGGCGGCGATACGGTCCCCCGCCGGTTCGAGGCGGATGAAATAATCCTCGACGAAGGTCTGCGGCACGCTCACCAGCTGCACGTCGCGCGTGATGCCGCCGTAGTTCCACCAGTCGAACGACATGGCCGGAATGGCATCCGGCGTACGGGTATTGTTGACCTCGACGGCCAGGAAATTGCCCTGGGGCTTCACGCGATCGGTCACCTCCATCTGGAAGGGGGTGAAGCCGCCTTCGTGGCTGCCGACAGGCTCGCCGTTGAGGTAGACGCGGCAGCGGTAGTTCACGCCGCCGAAGTGGAGAAACAGCCGTCGGCCTTCGTGCTGCGGCGCGTCGAAACGCCGGGCGTACCATACGGTGCCCTCGTAGTATTTGAGTTCGGGCATCCGGCTGTTCCAATCCGAGGGAACGTCGAGCCGCAGCCCGTTTTCGAACGAATATTCGTAAAAATCGGTCTTGCCCTGCGCCTTGCGGTCGAGGTAGATGCGATTGCGGCGCCCCTGGTCGTAGAGATCGACGATGGCGTCCCATTTGCCGTTGAGCGACTGCGTTTCACGCCCGTAGACATTGGTCATGAAGGGCTGCGCCTGCGCGGACGAGAGCGCCGCGAGGGCTCCTAACATCGCCGCAGCGAATCGAGTGTAAAGTTTCATAGCATTTAACGGGTTGGCAGTTTCCGGGAGTCGGGTCTGCGGATTATTTCATAGCGGTACATCGCATAGTCGTTGGGGGCGGGAAGCTCCGCGGCGATCACACCCCCGCGGCCGACGGTCTGCACCGACGGTTTGCCGTGTCCCACGACGGGCGTAAGGCGCACCCGGGTCCCCTCGTCGAGCCACGTGCGGAGCATCGTCCGCCGCTCGGGCGTATGCTCGCGCAGCACGAGCAGATAGCCCCGGCCTTCGCCCGCGGACTGGAATCCCGTCCAGGAGCGGCCCGAAGGTTCGTCGCCCACGGGGAGGATCACTCCCCGGTGGAAATCCTCCTGCACGGCACGGTAACGGGCGACGGTCTCGCCCAGAGCGAAGGCCTCCTCGGGCAGATTGCCCGCCTCCATCCACGCGAGCGGCTGCGCGGCCATCGTCGTGGCGAAAAGGTAGTCGAAGCGGTAGTTCGCGGGGCCGAACGGATCGCCGGCATATTTCGCGGCATTGCGCCATTTGTTCAGGAACTCGATCTGCAACCGCTCGGCAGGCACGTACTTCGAAAGCCGCCACAGGTTGCGCAGTGTCCAATAGGGATAGTAGTTCTGCCAATCGGTATAGCGGTTTTCGAGGAAGATGTTGCCGTAACGGTTGAAGGTATGGTAGCCGCCGCGGCGTCCGGCCGTGGCGTCGAGGTTGAAGACCGCACGGTCGCCCGTATGCTCCAGCACCCGGTCGAACAGGCGCCGGAGGTTCTCCTCGGAGCGTTTGTTGGGGAGGGCCAGTCCGTCGATCTTGAAGGTCCGGATTCCGTAGGTGTCGTAAAGGCGGATCATCGCCGCAGCGTCCTTCTCCCAGTCGGCGTAGTCGTCCTGCACGCTGGGGTTGAACCATACGCAGATCTCCACGCCCAGGCGGCGACCCTCTTCGACGACGGGATGCAGCCCCCGCGGATATTTCACGGTATCGGGCTCCCAGTAGCGGGGATTGTCCCAGATATTGCGGAACGAACCCTTCGCCACGGCCGAATTGGGGCTCTTGCCCGTCTGCCAGCCGTCGTCGATCTGGAAATGGGTGATGCCCAGACGCGCCGCGCGCCGCACCTCTTCGAGACAGAAACGTTCGTCGACCTTGGCGTCCTGGCTGCGGTCGCCCCAAGTATTCATCATCACCATCTCGTCGCGCCCGGGCTCCAGCGTGCGCAGCTGCTTCTGGTAGCGGCGCAGCGCCGTAAGCGCCTCCCGCTCGCCGCCTGCGAAGACTCCCAGGACGCATCCGTAGGCCCGGACCCACTCCCCGCCGGCGAGGTCCTCGGCCGTGATACCGAGCCCCGCGACCGCGAAGTCGCCGAATTCGGTCGTGAAGTCATAGCCCGGATAGGCGGGCTGCACGTCGGAGCAGGGGGCCTCCTTCAGGAAGAAGAAACCCCGGTCGGCGGCACCGTCGCGCGCGAAAAGCAGGTTGCCGCGGTGGCGGCTCTTGCGATAGGGAATGATGTCGGTCTCGAAGACCAGGTTGTTGTTCCAGTCGGTCACGTCCTTGAACTCGACGATGCGCGTCTGCCAGTGGAATCCGCCCGGTGCGAAACGGTCGATCTGCGTTCCGGTGCCGAAGGTGCGCATGTCGGCGGTCGACTCGATGTTCTTGCGGTCGGCGGCCGAGGTTTCGCGGCCCTCGGCGGGAAGTTCGGCACGGCCCTTCAGGTAGGTGTCGCACGCAATGGCTGCGGCATCGTCATAGATGCGGTAGACGCGCCGCACGGCCAGGTCGCCCGCCGCGAACTCCACGACGGTCTCCAATGCGGCGGGATGGATCGACGTGGCGGCGACGCGTCGCGTCGCGAAACGCCCGTCGCGGGGCTCGCCCTGCTGCGGGAGCACGAAATCGGGCCGCTGCGGACGGACGGTCCAGGTCTGCCCCGAAGCCTTGTCGCTCAGCGAGAGGGTCGCCGGATTGCCGCCGTTCCAGCGGAAGCGGCGTTCGATCAAGGCATTGCCGATCGTGAGCGTATCGCCCTCCAGACGGCTGTAACAGCTCTCCTGGGCCGGTGCGGATACGGTCAGCAGCAAAAGGGCGTATAACGGAATCAGTAGTTTCATGGTCGTAAGTTTCTACGGCTTCGCAGCCAGGGCGCGGGGCGCCGCGAGCGGCCGCTGGATGTTGAAATGCTGATTGTCGGGAAGGCTGTCGCGTCGGCCCGCACCCTCGTGCATCAGCCCGCGCAATTCGTCCAAATGATCGCGGTAGACGCCCCGGGGCGTCGTGGCGTGGCGCGTGCAAAGCGCGGCGGCCAGTCCGACGACCTCGCCCATCATGCCCGTGGTGCGCATCACGCGCACGGTACCCAAGGCCACGTGCGTCACGCTGATGTTGCGTCCGGCCATAAAGAGGTTCTCCACGTTGCGCGAATAGAGGCACCGGTAGGGCACGGCATAGGGATAGATGCGGATATGCTTGGTCGCGGCCTTGAATTCACGGCCCGGGAAGCGCGCCGAATTGAGCGAATCGGGGAAATGGAGGTCGATGCTCCACGTCGTGGCGAAGGAGGCATCCTCGTGGAAGACATTCTTGTCGATATCGTCCTGCTTGAGAATGTAATCGCCTAACAGGCGGCGCGACTCGCGTTTTCCGGCCACGTAAGCCACCCAGTCCAGGCGGCGCGTGGGGTATTCTTTAAGATCGTTCTTCAGAAAACTCCAGTTCGAGTAGACCACTAACAGCCCGTAGTCGCGGATACGCTCGGCATCGGCGATCTGGTCGAAGTTCATGCCGGTCTCCCACTTCCATTCGCCCATCGTCACCCGTTCGCACGTCTCTGCGGTGAAGGGCATGCCGTAGTCGAAGCGCGGGAAGCGGCTTTCGCGTCCCCCGTCGACCGAATACCACTGCACCGAGGCACCCATCGTCAGCGCATCGGCCCGCTCCGGAGCCAGCGCCTCGCCGAACTCCGCACGGCTTTCGCGCCCCATGCGGAAATCGGCGCCCGCCAGATAACCCAGCGTGCCGTCGCCCGTGCAGTCGGCGAAAAGCGGAGCTCGGAGCTGGAGTTCCTCCCCGGTCTCGATATGTCGCACGACAACCGAGCGGATGCGTCCCTCGGCCGCCTCGGCCGCCACCAGGCGGTAGGGAGCCAACAGCGTGATGTTCGGCTCCGCAGCGATGAAGGCGGCCTTCTTGTCGTCCTCATAATATTCGGCCGGGCGGGCGTTGCCCTCGCGCGAATGACCGAATTCGCGGATCATGCGGCCCAAACCCGGATTGGGGCCCACCTCGGCGGCTCCGCCCAAGTGCACGCGAACCTCCGAACTGTTGTTGCCGCCCAGCACCGGACGGTCGTTGATGAGCGCCACGCGGCACCCCTGACGGGCAGCCGCCACGGCGGCGCACATGCCCGCGATACCGCCGCCCGCGACCACCAGGTCGTAAGGCTCGGTCGGCTGCGCAGCAGCGGGAAGGGCTCCCGCACGGCGGCGGAAGGCGTCGAGCGCCGCGACGTCCGCAGGGGGCACGTCGTCGGCATCGGTGGTGAACCACACGGCATCGCAACGGCCGTCGAAGCCGGAGAGATCGACCAGTGCCACCTCGACCGCTCCGCCCCGCAGTGTCGTTTTTCCGGCGTACTGCCACATCCACCCGTCGCCCCGGGTGCCGAGCACCTCCTTCAGGCGGCGTCCGCCGACCTTCAGGGCGAAGCGTCCGGGGCCCTCGCCGTCGAACCAGGGTGCCACCCAGTTATAGGTCCGCACGTAGGCGTGGTAGGTCCCCGCCTCGGGAAAACGGACCGTCGTGACGGCATCGGCCACGGGCGTACCCAGACCGTGCGCGATCAGGTAGGGCGACCCCATGCGGTCCATGAACTGCTGGTCGACCGACCAGCCGCCCCGGTCGCGGAAACGCTCCGCTTCGACCAGAACTCCGGCCGCGAAGGCCTGCACGCAGGCACAGACCGTCACGAGGATGGGCAGCAGCGTCTTTTTCATATCAGTTTACTTTGACTTTCAACAATTCGACCCAGCCGTCGGTCGTGACGGGGGCGTTGACGGCCAACTGGATGGCCGGCTTGTTCTCCCGCGTCGTATCGACGATCGCCACGGCCCAGGTATACTCCCCGGCAGGCACGTCGACGGCGATGGCGGATTCGTAGGAGAAGGGATTGCTCTCGACCCACTCCGAGGGTTCGCACGCCGTATCGACGAAGACGTTCTGCGCCTTGCCCTGGGCATCGAGCAGGGCGAAAGCCACTTTGTACTTGTAATTCCACTGCGGAAGGTTGTTGGGCAGATAGCCCCAACCCATGTTGCGCCAGCGATGGGCGATCTTGACGGTCGAACCCTTGCGGACGCTCTCGGGCAGGGTCAGCTGGTCGGGATAGAGGCGATAGCCGCCCTCCGAAATGAAACGCTGCACGAGGCTGAAAGCCGAGGTGAACCACGACTCGGTTTCGCTGCCCACGCGGAAGTCCATCATGTTCACATGCGCCTCGGCCGAAGCGTCGAACTCGCCCTGACGGACATCCTCGGGATGATCCTTGCGATAGCCGCGGTCGTCGTTCCAATAGCTGTGGCTGCTGACGATATAACCGCCCTCCATGATGATGGGGACCTTATAGCGCCACGATGCGGCGATCGAACGCTCCCAATCGGTATAGCCCCAGCTGTTGTTGTTCATACCGAAGGCGTCCGAACGCAGGCAGTAACCGTTCGCGATGGCCAGTGCTACGAGCGACTCGCTGTTGGGATTGGCTCCGCCCTGACCGGTCGGATGGCCCAACACACGGTGGTAGTTGATAACCAAGGGAACCTTGGTGAAATGACGGGCGTAGAGTTTGGTGATCCAGTCGAGCACCTCGCGCTTTACGCGTTCGGTGTTCTCGTCGACCTTCGACACATCCTCCGTATCGTAGGCCACGCTGTGACCCTCGCCCCACTTGCCCAGACCGTAGCCGTCGATGAACGACGTCTTGTCGGGATCGTTGAAATCCTCGGCCAGCGCCTCGACGAACTTGGCGTAGTACTGCTGGAAGACGGGGTCCTGCGGCATGGGAGTCTTGCGGTCGGGATATCTCGGATTGTCGAGGGCATATTTCGCACCCGCGTCGAGCACGAACTGCGGGGTATTCTCCCGCTGGTCGCGACCGTCCACCACCACGCGCAGGGCGATCGGCAGTCCGCGGTCCAAAGCACCTTTGATCATCGCGCCGACCTTCGTCGAAGGATCGCGCCAGGCATACACCCCTTCGGCCGGGTTGAGCGTAGCCCATCCCGTGCGGATGTAGCAGGCCGAAGCGTAATCGCGCACCTTGACCGTCTGCGCCAGTTCGGAGACATAGAACTCCGTATCCCAATAGGAGGGATCGCCCGTTCCCGAGCCGTACATCACCCATCCGTTGAGCGGGTTTTTGAGGATTTTCGAGCGACTGTACGCCGGTTTGACCACCGTACCTTCGACTTTGCCGCCGGAGCCGTTGCCGCCGGGGCCCTCTTCCGAGCTCTTCGAGCAGCCGCACGACCCGGCGCACACGAAGAGCGCGCACAGCAAAGCGGTCGTCAGTTTGTTGTTCATCGAATTCATATCGTTCGTATTTTTAGGTTAAAAAACGGGCGCCGCATGCTCGGCAGCGAATTCCGCCGGGAAAACACGGCGCCCGAATTCAGTTGAAATCTATTGCACCGATTTGGCCAGGATGGTCATGTTGCGCAGGTCGAAAATATAAGTATGGGTACCCGAAGGCATGCCGTAGTAGCTGTTACGCGTCTCACCGTCGGCACCGCCATGCAGCTGGCTCAGCTTGTTCGAAGCAAGGGTCAGGTTCTGGCGCTTGCCCTCGGCCGTGAGCAGGTTGGTGAAACAGTAAGCATTGTTCTGGTTGTAGGACGTGCCTTCTATCGTAAAGTTCTGAGCGATGCAGAATTTCACACCGCCGTTGAAGCTGCCCGTATAGATCAGCACCTGCGGATCGGCCGCACTCGCCGTAACGTTCAGACGGCGTACGCCCCAACCCGTACCGCCTCCGTAGGCCCAGAGATCGGTAACCGTGATGGTCGTTTCGGGATTCGTCTCGGCCCCATTGGGACGGAACGTCACGCTGAGCGGCTGCAAATCCCGCTCGGGCGAGTAGATCGCCACGCTGCGGTTTGCGGTCGAGCCGTCGACTACCACGCGGTAGCGCGCCGCAGCCGGAATCGTCCACTCGTAGGGCTCCGCGGTCACCACGGCCCGAACGACCGCACCGTCCGTCTCGACGGCACCCAGTGCCGGGCGCAGGTAACGCTTCTCGCCGCCGAAAGAGGCTTCGATCCGCAGTTTCCCGGCCGAAAGTTCCAACTGTCCGGCGAATACCCGCTCGTTCTCCAAGGTAGCGTTCAGCGCAAGATCGGCCGTAGCCGTTCCCGACAGCGCGATGGCATCGGCATCGGGCATCTCCTCCGCGCATTGGCTCATATCGACCGAAAAGAGAGACAATCCGCCCTCCTGAAAGGCGATGGGGCGTCCCTCGGGAATGGTCACCGTCTTCGAGAACTGCTGGCGCGCAGTCTTCACCGTCACGACGAAGCGATCGCCCGCCGTCAGTTCGCAGGGCAGGCAAGTGAAATAAACCGGCATCTGCTCATCGGCCCGAAGCCCCAGCGATGCATAGTCGAGCGTCACGCTCTCGGACGGCTCGGCCGAACCGTATTCGAGCACCGTATTCTCCAACAGGTTGAGACGGCAGGTGCCGGCCAGCACCTTGCCCGGTGCGGAGAACTGCACGCTCGTCACGGGATCGGAAGACTGCAATCCTTTGATCGTCATTTTTCCTACGGCGATCATGCGGTGGAAACGCAGCGAGATTTTCGGGTCCTGTCCCGAAGTGATCCGACGATCCATCACGATGGGTTTTCCGACCAACAGGTCGGCCGTCGGGTCGAAACTCGTAGCCGTAGGTTTCTGGACTGCAAGGACCTTGACCGGATAATCGCCGGCATAGGACTTGTCCGCACAGGCCAAGTGGGGATAGACCGTCTGGTAGACGTAAGGACCCGCTTCGGGTTGTGCGTTCTGCTCCATCCACACCTGGAAGGTCATCGTACGGCCGTCGTCGTCCGTACGGCCGAACCCGGAAGTCTGGTGCACCGTCGTACCGGCGACCGTCTCCATAAATCGCACCTGCTCTTTGCCGACCGTCCACCAGATCGTCCGGTCATCGCGCAGTTCGGTGCGGGTATCGTTATCGGTGTCGCCCGAGGCGACGAGCGTCACGGCGAAGCCCTCCTCCGTAACGGGAATTCGGGGTTCCTCGGTCTCCGTTTTCGAACAGGAGACCAGTGCAGCGGCCAGCAAGGCCGCAAGCGGCAATATCGTATCGATCCGTTTCACGATCATCTTGTTCGAAAGGTTAATAATCTTCACCCTCGCCGTATTCGAAGGTGAACAAATCTTTTCCGGCATAGCCTTCGTCGGAATAATCCATCGAGCTGGCGGCGAAACCCGCCTCGACTCGTATTTCGATAATTTCAAGGGTCGGAGCGACATAGCGAAGCGCGCTTCCCCCCCCCTTGAATTCGGAAGTATTCAGGTTCATAACAGGTTCATTCTAATTCGGTCGGTTCGAATACGGCAGTCCGCCCGTCCGGCGGGACAAACCCGAGCCGGACGAACGGATCGCCGTAAGAAACTATTTCGCAGGTTTGGCCAGGATGGTCATGTTGCGCAAGTCGAAAATATAAGTGTGAGCACCCGAAGGCATGCCGTAGTAGCTGTTACGCGTCTCACCGTCGGCACCGCCGTGCAGCTGGCCCAGCTTGTTGGAAGCGAGGGTCAGGTTTTGGCGCTTGCCCTCGGCCGTGAGCGGGTTGGTGAAGCAGTAGGCGTTGTTCTGGTTGTAGGACGTACCCTCTACCGTAAAGTTCTGAGCGATGCAGAATTTCACACCGCCGTTGAAGCTGCCCTTGTAGATGAGCACCTGCGGGTCGGCCGCACTCACCGTGACATTCAGACGGCGTACGCCCCAGCCCGTGCCGCCTCCGTAGGCCCACAGATCGGTCACTTCGATGGTCGTTTCGGGATTCGCCTCGGCACCGTTGGGACGGAACGTCGCATAGAAGGGTTTGAGATCGGTTTCGGGCGTGTAGATCGTAGCCTGCTTGGTCTCCATGTTCACCAGGATGCGGTAGCGGCCCGCAGCCGGAATGTTCCATTTCGAGATCGACTCTTCCATCTTGACATCGACGGGTACACCCGGTTTGAGCGTATTGTCGCCGTCGACGGGCTGGATGTAGAGGGTTTCGCCTTCGAGCTCCACGGGGATCGACAGTTCGCCGATGGTCAGGTCGCCCACCCAAGCGTAGAGGTTCTCGTTCTCGACGGTCTTTTCGATCTCCGTTTCACCGGCGATGGCGCTACCCGAGAGCGACATCTTGTCGGCATCGAAGACATCGACATGGATCGGCTGCACGTCTACCGTGACGGTGCGCACCTCGGGAGCCTCGAAGGTCGAGCCTCCGGCCCACTGCGCCACCACGCGGAACTGAAGCGTAAAGTTCTTGTTGACCGGGAGATTCCAACGTTCGTTGGCCCAGTTGTTGAGCTGCTCCGAGGTGAAGCTGCGGGAGAATACGCCCGGCTCCTCGTCGGTGCGGATCACGGTCGTGGAACCGAAGTTGTTGCCCAGCACGTCGAGCTGCGTGGTGTACGACAGCAGGTATTCGTCGGGCATCTCGCGGGCCGCGGTCCACTCGAAAGTCAGCACGGGAGCCTGGAGATTCGTCTCGTCCAAGGCGATCTTTTCGCTCGAAGCGTTGAGGGTCAACGTCTCGGTCGGCAGGGTGATATCGTCCTCGTAGGGGTCGTAGGTGCAGGCGCACAATCCGCCTACCAGGGAGATCGCCAACAAGGTTTTATAGATGCAATTCATAATTTTCGGTTGTTTTCGTTCTTGAATATTCGTTTTGCGAAACGCACTCTGATCGTTTATTTCTTACCGTAACCATCGTTCTGCGGGAACTCGATATCGCGGTTGGCGTCGATCACCGACTGCGGAATGGGCCACAGCGTGTGGTAATCCTCGATGATATCCTTCTGCGCCGCGTTGTATTTCTTCACGCGTTCGATCAGTTTGCCCGTGCGGAGCAGGGTGAAGCGGCGAACCTCCTCGCCGGCCAACTCGCGGATACGCTCGTCGAGCAGGAAATCCATCGTCATCTCGTCCTCGCTCACATCCTTGACCTTGGCGCGGCGGCGCACTTCGTTCACCGCGTCGGCGGCCTTGTCCGGAAGGTTCTGACCCAGGTAGGCTTCGGCCAGCAGCAGGTAGGTTTCGGCCAGACGGAACTTCATGCGGTCCTTGTAGCTACCCGTCAGCTGAAGGTTCTCGGCACGGCCGTAGAAGAACTTCGTAAGCGCCGGGAACAGGTGGCCCACCGACCAGGTATTGTCCGAAATGTTGCACTTCTTGCCGTAGGTAGCGGCCTCGGCAGCGTTGTTGTAGTACCAGTTGCGTTTGATGCTGTAATTCGAGTTACGCATGTCGCCGTCCTCGAAGATACCGTTCTCGGGGCTGATCTGACCCGAACCGGCCACGGCGACGGGCGTAGCGTTGGTGCCCTTGGTACCGATCCACCACTTCATCGGCGAGATCTGCGCCAGACCGCGGCCGCCGAGCGAGTCGGCCAGCACGAATCCGGTCACGTTGAAATACTGCGGATTCCAGGCGCGGCGCGTCCAGTCGTCGGAGTTCGTACCGCCGCCGACCTTGTTGTACTCGAACTGCATGACCCAGATGCTCTCCGTGTTGCCGCTCGTGCGGTTCTGGTTGTTCTCGACGAACATATCGCTGAAAGGATCGCCGGCCTTCTCCTTATCGGCGCCGAAACGCGCCTTCACGAGCGAGAAGTGTTTGCTGTCGATCACCTTTTGAGCGGCCTCCTGAGCCAAACCGTACTCCTTCTGCATGAGGTATACCTCGCTGAGCAGATGCCAGGCGGCCCAACAGGTGAGCTTACCCGGTTTCACGGCATCGGGATTCTCGGGAAGATGCTCCGTAGCGAATTTCAGGTCCTTGACGATATGTTCCAGCACCTCGGCCTTGGGCGTGCGGGTGAACGAAAGCACGAACGGATTCTGGATCGTCTCGACGTAGGGCACGTCGCCGTAGAGGTACACCAGGTAACGGTAGGCATAGGCGCGGAAGAAACGCGCTTCGGCCTGGTAGAGCGCCTTATCGGTGGGATAGGTCCAGTTGTTGTTCTTCTCCGAATAGATCAACAGCTCGTTGGCCGAACCGATCAGGTTGTAGGCCCACTGCCAGTAGGTGCCGACGAACTGCGTCGTGGAACCGAGCGACAGGTTGGCGAACGGAGTCAGCGAACTGTCCTTGGCACCGTTCTGCTCGCAGAGGTCGGTACCGATCTGCAACGCCTCGTAAGGGCAGGCGCCGTTGTGGATGAAGGCGCCGCTCTCACCCCAGGTGTTGTACTCGGAACGGGCGATCGAGTAGAGACCCGTAGCACCCACTTCGAAACCGAGCGAACTCGTATAGGTATTGTCGGGAGCCAGCGAGCTTTTGAGATCCTCCTCGAGGAAATCGGTACATGCGGCGTTCGCGGCCAGCAGGGCGCACGCAGCGCTGATTCGGATATGATTTTTCAGATTCATGTTCTGTCGTGATTAGAAGTTTAACGTAATACCCAGCATGTAGGAACGTGCCGTGGGGAACGATGCGAACCAGGTGTTGTCGTAGTTGAGCATCTGACGCATGTTCGAGAAAGTATGGACGTTGTTGACGCTCAGGTTGACATCGATCGAGCTCATGCCCAGCTTGCGGGCGAACGAGTCGGCGACGCGGTAGCCCAGCGTGATATTCTTGAGCTGCACGTAGTTGAGTTTCTTGTAATAGCCGTGGCTGAACGACGCTACGTAACCCGGCGACACGTACTCGGCGTTGGGACGCTCGGGAGTCCAGTATTTGGCGCCCTTGATGTAGTTACCCGAACCGAAGGTCCACGAACCGATGTTGGCCACGTTGTTCTCCATCCACTTGCCGAATACGCCGTTCAACAGGAACGAGAAGTAGAAATTCTTGTAGGCGAAGCGGTTACCCATCGAGAGCGTGAAGCTCGGGAGCTTGCTGCCGATGATCTTGCGGTCGTTCGAATCGATGTAGCCGTTGCCATCTACGTCCTCCAGGCGTGCGGCACCGGGAACAGCGCCCTTCTGACGGTTCGTCACCGTACCGTCCTCGGCGGTGAAGGTATACTCGTCTCCCTCCTGCCAGATGCCGACCATGTTCCAGTCGTAGTAGACCGATAGCGGCTGGCCGATGAACCATTTGTTGTTGATATCGTCCTTACCGTCGCCGCGCAGTTCGATGATCTTGTCGCGGTTGAGGAAGAAACTGATGTCCGTATTCCAGGTGAAGTTCTTCTTGCGGATGTTCTCCGTATTGATCGTCAGCTCGATACCCTTGTTGCGCGTCTTGCCCACGTTGTCGTAGATTTTGCTGTAACCGTTCATGATGGGCACCGTGCGCTGCATGAGCAGGTCGTGCGTATTGGCGACATAGAGGTTGAGCGTACCGCCCAGGCGGCCGTTGAAGAATCCGAAGTCGATACCGAGGTTGGCCGAATAGGTGGTCTCCCAGCGCAGATCGGGGTTACCGATACCGTCGCTCGGCAGATAAGCCGCATTGGAGGCCTGCGCGCCGTCGCCCCATACGTATTTCACACCGGTGGTCGCATAGAGACGGTCGAGCGTGCGGTAACGCGTGATGGCGTTGTTACCGTTGGCACCGTACGAGAAGCGGACCTTCAACAGATCGATCCACGAAGCGTTGTCGCGAATGAAGTTCTCCTCGCTCATGTTCCAGGCCACGGCGGCCGAGGGGAAGAAACCGTATTTGTTGTTCGCACCGAATACCGAAGCACCGTCGGCACGACCGGTCAGCGTGAGCAGGTATTTGCTGTTGAATCCGTAGTTGACGCGGAACATGTACGATACCATCGTCTCCTTGCTGAAGCTCGACGAGTTCTTGATGTTGTTCTCGGCACCGTCCATGCGGTAGAAGCTCGAATCGTCGTTCACGAAACCTTCGCCGCTCTGCGACGATTTCTTCTCCACCTGCTCCTGCATACTGAACAGACCGGTCACGTCGAGGTGGTGCTTGCCGAAGTTACGATCGTATTTGATGACGTTCTCCCACGTCCAGTCCGTGTTGTGCGTATTGCTGACGCTGGCTTTGCCGTTGACCTTGCGGCCGTCCGACGTATTGCGGCCGTAGTAGGTACCCGTGAAGTTGCTGCGGTAGTTGTAACCGAACTGCGAACGGGCCGAAAGTCCTTCGACGGGGAGTTTGATGTCGATGTGACCGTTCACCAGAACGTTGCGCGTCGTGTTCTCGTTATCGGCGTTGACGTTCTTCATCGGGTTCGGGAGGTTGCTGTACTCCATCGGCTCCTCGTAGTAGGCACCCGTCTCGTCCTTGTAGATACCGTAGGGGCTCTGCTTTACGGCGTGCTCGATGTTGGGAGTCACACCGCCCGAATCCTTGTTGATGAACTGCGTCGTCAGACCGACCTTCAGCCACTTGTTGAGCGTCTGCTCGACGCTGACGAAGGCCGTGATACGCTTGTAGTTCGAGTTATAGACCACACCCTGGTTATCCAGGTACGAAGCAGCGGCCATGTAGGAGGTCTTGTCCGTACCGCCCTGGAGGCTCACCTGATGGTCCATCGTGAAGACCGTGCGGAAGACGTAATCCTGCCAGTCGTGGGTGATGCCGGCGGCGTAGTTCTGCTTCTCGCTCGTGGAGATGATGTAACCGGCCAGCGGGTCGAGCTGCTCGCCCGTATACTGCTTGGTACCCAGGCGGCAGATATCCTGCTTGAGGCGAATGAACTCGTTGGGACCCATCACCTCGATGCGCTGCATCGGCTCGGCGATACCGAACGTACCTTTATAGGTGACGTGCATCTGGCCCTCGCGACCCTTCTTGGTCTGGATCAGGATGACGCCGTTCGAACCGCGCGATCCGTAGATCGCCACCGACGATGCGTCCTTCAGCACGGTCATGTTCTCGATGATGTTGGGATCGAGATCGGCCAGCGAACCCGAATAAGGAATGCCGTCGAGAATAATCAGCGGGTCGTTGGTCGCCGAAAGCGAGTTCATACCGCGGATCAGCAGGTTTTGGTTGCTGCCCGGAGCGGCGTTGGAGGTGGTGATCGCCAGACCCGCCACCTGACCGACCAGACGGTCCATGAGGTTGGAAGTCGAGACCATCTTGAGCGTCTTGTCGTCGATGACCGACAGACCGCCCGTGAGGTCCTTCTTCTTCTGGGTACCGTAACCGACCACTACGACCTCTTCGAGGTTCTTGGCGTCGGACTGCATCTTCACGTCCACGACGTTGCTCGCTCCCGCCTTCACCTCCTGCGGCAGATAGCCCAGGCACGAGAAGGTAAGCGTCGCATAGGCCGGAGCCTTGATTTCGAAGGTACCCGCGGCGTTGGTCACCGCTGCGGCGTTGGCTTTGCCGCCCTTCACCATCACGACGACACCCGCCATCGGGGCATCGTTCTCGTCGACGACCTTACCGGTCACTCGGTTCGCATCCTGTTGCGCGAATGCCGGCATCGCCGTCAACAGGATCAAGACAGCCGTCAAAAGGCAGTCTTTCAGTTTTTCGTAAATTCTCATTATCATAAAAGGGTTTGTTTAGGTTAATGCACGTTTCGTCATTTCGAAAGATCGGCGGAAGCGGCAGGCAGGAGACACCGTTCCGCAAGTGTTTTCAGTCATTTATTCATACGATTTCGTTTTAGGTTCTGGTTATCGGCTCGGTCGAAGGATTGCGGATAAAATCGAACCCTCCGCCCTTTGCGTTGAACAAATTTCAGTAAAATAGAGGGATAGCAGGGTTGTCATTTATTCGAAAATGGTTTCATTTCGTACGAAGCCTGAAAATTTTCGACACCGGCGCCGAAAATTTTCGACCGCGGTCGAAAACGATACGAATCGGAGCGAAAAACGAACCCGGCCTCCGACCGACCGGCCGGCCTTCGGGACCGGACGGGCACGAACGGTCCGCCGTCCGGAGGATCGCAGCCCGGCGAATGCCGAGCCGCGACCGGATCGCGACGCAAGGCGGCAGGCCTTACTTCTTCTTGAATTCCGAAGGCGTCAGTTCGAAATGACGCTTGAAACAAATGCTGAAATACTTGGGATTGGCAAACCCGGTGAGCAACGCGATTTCGGCGATCGTGAGGTCCGATTCGCGCAAGAGCTGCGCGGCGCGTTTGAGACGAATATCCATGATGAACTCCTTGATGGACATACCCGTAAGATCGTTGATTTTCTGATAGAGCAGCGTGCGGCCGACCGCCATGTCCGAGACGAAGGCGTCGACGTCGTAATCATTGTTGTCGATGTTGCGTTCGATGCAGTCCATCGCCTTGTGCAGCAATTCGTCGTCCATCGACGAAATGGTGAGTTTCGAAGGCTCGGCGATGTATTTCTTGCTGTACAACTCCTTGAATTCGTTGCGCGTGCGGATCAGGCTGGCGACCTGCTTCAAGAGGAAATCCATATCGAACGGTTTGTCGATGAAGACGTTGGCACCGCACTCCAGGGCTTTGATCTTGTTCTCCGACTCCTTGCCCATGCCCGAAAGCATGACCACGGGGATGTGGCACGTCTTGATGTTCGACCGCAGCCGCCGGCAGACCTCGAATCCGTCGACGCGGGGCATCATCAGGTCGGTGATGACGATCTGCGGGCAGATTTTCTCCGCTTTGGCGATGCCCTCCTCGCCGTCGGCCGCCGTATAGACGTTGTAACGCTTCGAGAGGCGCAGTTCGAGATAGCCGCGCAGGTTGGCGTCGTCCTCGATGACCACGATGTCGCAGGCCTTGCGCTCGCGCCGGTCGGTCTGCGATTCGTCGCTCTCCGAAAGCAGGTTATCGATCTCCGAAAGGGTGTAATCGTACGACTCGCCCGTATGGTCGCTCTGCTCGTCGTGCAGCACGAAGGGCAGGACGACCGTGAACGCCACGCGCGAATTGCCCGAATGGAGCGTGATGCACCCTCCGAGGTTGGCGACCAGCTCCCGGACGATGGCCAGCCCCAGCCCCGTGCTGGTCTCGAAGTCGGGACGGCGCGCCGAGAGGCGGTTGAACGACTCGAAGATCGCCTCGCGCTGCTCCTCGGGAATCTCCGCCCCGGTGTTGGTCACCGTCACGGCGAGGTATACGGCCTGCGCGTCGGGAGCGGCGATTCCGGCGATCTCCTGCTCCGTGGCACGGGCGATGCGCACCCCGACGTAGCCGTTGTCCGAAGTATATTTGATCGCATTGGAGAAGAGGTTGGTGCAAATCTTCTCGATCACGTCGTGGTCGAACGACGTATAGAAACTCTCGTACTGCGATCCGAAATCGGTCTCGATACCCTTCTTACCGGCATAGAACTCGAAAAGCGAAAAGATGCTCCCGACGAAACGCACCAGATCGCCCGACTGGCGGTTGAGCGTGATTTTCTGGCTCTCGATTTCGCGGAACTGCAACAGCTGACTGATCATGCGCTGGATGCGCACGACGTTTTTCTCGATCAGACGGACGTAGGTGCGCCCCTCGGACTCCTCGGGCAGATGCTCCTTGAGTTGTTTGAGCGGGTCCACGACCAGCGTGAGGGGCGTTTTCAGGTCGTGGGAGATGTTGGTGAAGAAGTTGATGCGCGCACGGGTCAGCTCCTTCATGTTCTGCTCCTTGATGCGCTCCACCTCCAGGCGCTCCTCGAACATCTTCTTATTGGTGAAGTAGCGCCACACGAAATAGACGATTCCCAGCAACAGCGCAGCGTAGCAGGCATAGGCCCACGACGAGAGCCACGGCGAGGGACTCACCTCGAAGGCGAGCGTCGAGAGCGCATCGCTCCACACGCCGTCGTTGTTCGCCGCCCGGATTTCGAACCGGTAGCTTCCGGCCGGGAGATTGAAGAACTGCACGGCCCGCTGTCCTTGCGGCAGCAGCGACCAACGGTCCGTGAGCCCGACCATGCGGTAGACGTATTGGTTCTTTTCGGCGTTCAGATAGCTGTCCGACGAAAAACGGATTTCGAGGTTCGACTGCCGGTGCGTGAGGCGGATCGTACGGTCGTCGTCCGGCTCTGCGGTGCAGGCCATCGTGGCGATCGAACGCCGAAGCGGCGACCCCTTCGCGCCGGGGACCGCCGGACGGTTGTCGATCAGCAGATCGGTGAAGTAGACCTTCGGTTTCTGGGGATTGTAACGGATGCGGCCGGGGGTGAAAAGGATGAATCCGTCCGTGCCGCCGAAAAGCATCTCGCCCGCCGCCGTTTTGTAGCAGGAGCGCACGTAGTAGGCGCCGCAACGGTTCGGCACGTCGATGCGCGACTTGCGGACGGCATTCTCGGCACGGTCGTAATAATAAAGTCCGTCGTCGGTGCTGAACCAGATGTCGTGCGACATGTCGTCCTCCAGAATGCCGAAGACGGTCTTTCCGGCGAGATTCTCGCCCTCCGACGTGCCGAAACGCTCGTATCGGCCGTCGGGTGTGAGGCGGTTGACTCCGCCTCCGCGGGTTCCGAACCAGACGGTGCCGTCGGAGGCGATGCAATAGGAGCAGAGATTGTTGGCCGCATAGGGAGCCTCCGCGACGAGATAATGGTCGACGATCCGCCGCGCCGCAGGATCGACGACATAGGCGCCCGTACGGGTTACGAGCCACAGGCGTCCGAGCGCATCGTGGAAAAGCGTCTCGACCTTCAGCGAAACGCTGCCGCCCCGGCCGTCGGAGAGCCTCACCGGCTCGGTGCGTCCCGTACGCCGGTCCATGAAGATCAGTTCGGTATCGGGGTCCGTGAGCCAGAATCCGGCGTCGCCCTCCTCGGCGAAATCGTAGACGCTCAGCGGTTGCCCCGAGACGGGATGGTCGGCATGCAGATCGACGAACCGCCCGGTCGCCCGGTCGAAACGCTGCATGCCCCCGTTGAACGACGAGACGAGCAGCCGGCCGCGGCGGTCGTGCCACAGCTTCTTGACCATATTCGACGCCAGTCCGCTACGCTGCTCCTGGGTATAGTATTCGAAGCGGTCTTCGCCGCGGTGCCAGCAGGTGATTCCCCCCCCCCTCGGTTCCGACCCACAGATCGCCTTGCGCATCCTCCTCGAAACAGCTGACGATCGGATGGCCGAGACCTCCCGGCATCGCCTTGAAACAGTAGTCCACGTCGCTGTCCGTAAAGGTCGTATAGGCTAATTTTCCGCCGTAGGTTCCGATCCACACGCCGCCGTCGGGATCGGGATAGACCGACCATACGGAGTTGTTGGGCAGCGAATAGGGATGGCGGAAATCCGCACGCAGCAGGCGCGTGCGGTCCGTTTCGGGATCGAGCAGCAGCAGTCCCGACTGGGTAGCCACCCAGACGATCCCCTCGGGATCGAGGTAGAGCACCTTGGCTTCGGCGGATTTCTCGTACTCGTGGGGCAGCCGGAAGTATTGCAGGACGCGTCCTTGGCGGTCGCATTCGTAGAGTCCGTCCTTGTGCGTGAGCACATAGACCGAGCCGCCGTACTCCAGCACGTCGCGGATCACCGTATTCCCGTCGCCCACGGCGGCGAACGGTTCGTAGCGCCCGCTTGCGGGATCGATCCGCAGCAAACGTCCCGCCAGGGCGGCGAGCACATGATGCTGCGAACAGATCAGCGTCGGAACCTGCGGTCCCGAGCCCGCATCGTCGGGAAGCGGATATGCGCGCACCTCGGGACTACGCGAGCCATCGAACGACTCGACGCGGCCGTCGCGCACGACCCACACCCGCCCCTCGGCATCGGTCGCCAGGGAGGTGATATTTCCCCGCAGCACGCACGTGAACCGCTGCGTGGCGTAGTCGAAGCGCAGCAGCCCGTGGTTGGTCGCCGCGTAGAGCCGGCGGTCGCGGTCGGTGACCGGGAGTCCGTAGCTCCAGTAGGATTCGGGAGCCAGACTCGTCACGCGGTCGTTCATGCGCACGAACGCATTACCGTTATACATATATAAGGCGTCGTAACCGCTGAACCAGATACGGCCGACGCTGTCCTTGGCGATGCCCTGAATTCCCCCGTAATAGGAAGTTTCGGGCAAAGTATGGAACCGGTATTCGGGAATGGCGGCCCGCACCGCATCCGCCGCAAGCGTCGCGATGAGAAAGAGGACCGTCGCGATCCCCCTGCCGTATGCCGATCGTACCAACATGCGTACAAAGATAAAAAAATCGGCGAATATATGCCAAATTCGGGGCGATTTCTTTTTCCGAACCGGAGTGCGTCCGGCCCGCCGGGTTCCGATCCGAAGGAACGGGATTTCGGATCGGGTGAAAAAATCCGGTTCCGACGCTCGTAAATGGCGATTTTTGCGTATCTTTGTCCGTATGATAACGCTCGAATCCATCCGCAAACCCGTCGCCGAAGAGCTGCGAGCCTACGACGCGTTCGTCGCACGGCAGTTCACGGCCGAAGGGGAGTTGCTCTCCGATATGTTGCGATATGCGCTTTCGTCGCGCGGCAAGGGAATCCGCCCGCTATTGGTGATCCTCTCCGCAGCGATGAACGCCCCCGTCGAAGGCGCCGCGGCCGGACTGCGGACCAGTCTGGCGGCCATGCTGGTCGAGATGATCCACGTGGCGTCGCTCATCCACGACGACGTGATCGACGAAGCGGACACCCGCCGCGGCAAACCCTCGGTCAACGCCCGCTGGCAGTCGAACAAGGCGGTGATTCTGGGCGACTACATCCTGGCCCGGAACATGAACATCGGCCTGACGAGCGGACAGATCGACCTGGTGACGCACGTCTGCGGCTCGATCACGGCCCTGTGCGAAGGCGAACTGTTGCAGGACGAGTGCGCCGAGAAGCACGACATGACGCGCAAGGCCTATACGGATATCATCTACAAGAAGACGGCCTGTCTGTTGGGCATCAGCACCTCGGCCGGAGCGCTCTCCGTAAGGGCTCCGCGCGAGAAGGTGGCGCAGATGCGCCGCTTCGGTGAGGCGCTGGGCATGGCCTTCCAGATTCAGGACGACATCCTGGACTACGCCTCGACGCAGACCGGCAAACCGGCCGACAACGACCTGCGCGAGGGGAAGATCACCCTGCCGCTGCTGTGCGTGCTGGAGCGCGTCGACGCCGAGCGGCGTGCGGAGCTGCTCCGAAGACTCGCCCGCTGCCGCGAAGACGAACGCGAAGTGGAGTATCTCCACGCCACGGTCGTAAATCAAGGCGGCCTCGACGAAGCCCGCAGCGTGCTGCGCGGATACATCGAACGGGCTGCGGGAATGCTCTCCGACTTCGCCCCCTCGCCCTACCGCACGGCTTTGGTGGACCTCTGCGCCTATGTCGCCGAACGAGACCGATAACGCCCCCGAACTCATTAACCTAACAATAACTATCATGGAACAAAAAAAGAACTACACCCTGGTCATCATCGTGATGATCTTCCTGTTCGGAATGATCTCCTTCGTGACCAACCTGGCGTCGCCCATGGGCGATATCCTGAAGTACCAGTTCGGCGTAGCGAACTGGATGGGGACCCTCGGCGTGTTCGCCAACTTCATCGCCTATGCGATCATGGGTTACCCCGCAGGCATCATGCTGGAGCGCATGGGCTATAAGAAAACGGCCCTCGCTGCCGTAGCCGTCGGTTTCGTCGGCGTAGGTATCCAGACCCTTTCGGGCGTCGCCGGCAGCTTCGGCGTCTACCTGCTCGGCGCGTTCATCGCCGGATTCTCGATGTGTATGCTCAACACGGTGGTCAACCCAATGCTCAACAAGCTGGGCGGCGGCGGCAACCGCGGCAACCAGTTCATCCAGGTGGGCGGTTCGTTCAACTCGCTCTGCGGCACGGCCGTCATCGTCCTGACGGGCGTACTGATTCCCGAAGGCATCAAGAACGCACAGATCAGCAACGTATTCCCGCTGATGTACGCCGCGCTGGCCATCTTCGCATTCGCATTCGTGGTGATCGCCATGACGCAGATTCCCGAGAACGAGCGCGTAGCGCAGCCCGTCAAGAGCGAGAAATCGCAGTACAGCCCCCTGTCGTTCCGTCACTTCGTACTGGGCGCCGTAGCGATCTTCGTCTATATCGGCGTCGAGGTGGGTGTTCCCAACGTATTGCAGAAATGGTTGCAGAATCCCGATCTGAACGTTCTGGGCGCAGGCGTCAACGCCGAGGCCGTAGCCGGTTCGGTCGCTGCTACGTATTGGTTCCTGATGCTCATAGGCCGTCTGCTGGGCGCATCGATCGGCAGCAAGGTTTCGGCCCGCAACATGATGCTCGTCGTTTCGTCGGTCGGCCTGGTACTCGTACTGGCCGGTATGTACGCTCCGATCTCCACGACGGTCAACATGCCCGTATTCAACGGTGCGCAGGGCTTCGGCCTGGTGAGCGTACCCGTCAACGCCGTACTGCTCGTACTGGTCGGTCTCTGCACCTCGGTGATGTGGGGCGGCATCTTCAACATGGCGGTCGAAGGCCTGGGAAAATACACGGAGAAGGCTTCGGGTATCTTCATGACGCTCGTATGCGGCGGCGGTATCCTGACCCTCGTACAGAACGGCATCATCGACCTCACGGGCGGTCTGGGCTATCTGACCAGCTATTGGCTGACGGTGGTCCTGCTGGTATACCTGCTCTGGTACGCACTCTTCGGTTCGAAGAACGTCAACAAGGATATTCCGGTGGAATAATTTTCCGCAGGACGAGAGCCTTTCAAGGCTCTGTCTCTCGCGAATCACTCCGGCGAACGGCTCTCGGGCTCGTTCGCCGGAGCTTTTTAGGGAGGGTGTGCTTTGCGGAGGAACGTCTCCGCCAGAGGGGGGGGCTCATCCCGCAGGCTACGGACGCAAAACCGGAACAAAATATCGCACCTGCATTTATGAAGTCCGGCTCTCAGCCGGACGGAGCCAGCATCAGGGCGCACGCAGTAGGGGCAGACATCGCCTTTTGCGGTTAAAAAGTACAAACGAAAGTCTTTCGGAAAACTGCGATCCTTCAAGATCGCGCGGGCCGCAGCCTCCGGCGGCGAAGGCCCGCCTAAATCCGGGGACAGAAGACGCTAAAAAGCAATTATTGCGGCCATTTCCCCGTAATACCCGACTTTTAGCCGGGCTTCGCAGGCTGCAACCCGCTATCCCTTGTTAAAAATCGCTTCCGCTATTCTGGCATTTGTGCCTTTGGGTACCAAAAGCATCCGCAGGTCGATCTCTTTCCGCTGCGAACGAAAATGCGGAACCTCGGTGCCGCTGCGCGGCATTGGTTTAATTTTTGGTAACTATATACAATTTTACACCTCACCGATTCTTTGCACGTTAACACACTTAAAATTGACGTTGTCTCGCGGCCCTTGGCCGCGTTTATAAATCCGACCCCACCCCAACCCCTCCCTCGGGAGGGGCTTCTGGTACAACTCGCAAGGTCATAATGGTTTAAATACTGTTTAGTGTAAAGTTGTATGTAATTGCCTGATTTTTTGCTACGAATTGCGATCCGCAGGATCGCGCAGTTCGCCGCCACCCCCGACGGCGGACTGCCGCTCGCCTGAAGGCTCCGGCAGCCTCCGCTGGCGGCGAACCGCGAAAACATTTCACAGGTGACCTATCACCTCCCCCCCTCATGGCTCCACCCCTTCGCCGGCCAATTCTTAATTTAAATCCTTAATTCTGAATTGACCTTCGCCCTTTGCACCGTTTTCTCGCGAATTCTTCGTAACTTTGGCCTTTGTTAAATTTCCGTAAGATGGCTTTTTCGAAAGATACGTTGCGCAAAGCGCTTCCCGCAGCCGCAGCCCTCGTGCTATTCTTCGTCGTGAGCGCCCTCTATTTCGCTCCGCAGTTCCGCGGCGAAGTGCTGCCCCAGCACGACGTACTGCAATTCGACGGCATGTCGAAAGATATCAAAGATATGCGCGCCGCCACGGGCGAAGACCCCCAGTGGACGGGCGGCATGTTCTCGGGCATGCCCGCCTACCTGATCGACGTGGCCTACCCGGCCCAGCTGGTCAAAAACACGGTCGGCCGCATCACCAAACTCATCGACACCCCCGCGGGATTTCTCTTCTTCGCCATGACGGCCATGTGGCTCATGCTCCTCGTCTGCGGCCTCGATCCGTGGGCGGCGATCGTTCCGGCCCTGGCCTACGGATTTTCGACCTATTTTCTGCTGATTATCGGCGCGGGACACATCACCAAGATGTGGGCACTGGTCTACGCTCCGCTGATGATGGGCGGCGCGTGGATGACCCTGCGGGGCAATCTGTGGCTCGGCGCGGCCTTCACGGCCCTGAGCGCCTCGCTCGAAATCGGCGCCAACCATCCGCAGATCACCTACTACTTCCTGCTGGCGATGGGGGCCTTCTGGATCAGCGAAGCCGTCGCCGCGATCCGCGAACAGCGGATTCGGGCTTTCGGCATCCGCACGGCAGCACTCGTCGCCGCGGGTCTGCTGGCCGTAGCGTCGAACTTCGCCCCCCTCTGGTACACGGCCCAGCACTCGAAAGAGACCATCCGCGGCGGCTCGGAGCTCGCAGCGAAGAACGCCGCCACGCCCCGGGGCCTCGACCTCGACTACGCCACGGCCTGGAGCTACGGACGCGCCGAGACGCTGAACCTGCTCGTCCCCGACTTCATGGGGCGCGAATCGGCCACGACCTTCCCGTCGGACGGTGAGGTGGCGGCCACGGCCGAAAACTACGGACTGCGCGGTGTCGAGCAGCAGCTCCCGACCTACTGGGGCACGCAGCCCTACACGGGCGGTCCGACCTACTTAGGTGCCGCAGCGATCTTCCTCGCCGTGCTGGGGCTTCTGCTCGTCGACGGACGCAACCGCTGGTGGATCGTCGCGATCTGCGCGGCGATGATTCTGCTCGCCTGGGGGCGCAATTTGATAGGCATTACCGAATTGGCCTTCAAAGTGCTGCCCGGATACGACAAATTCCGCACCGTCTCGATGACACTCGTCGTCGTACAGTGGGCCGTACCGCTGTTGGGCGGCCTGGCACTCGCGCGGATTTTCGGCAGTGATATCCCGCGCGAACGGCTGCTCCGGGCACTGAAGTGGGCCCTCGGCACGACCGGAGGCCTCTGCCTGCTACTGGCGGTAGCCGGCGGCTCGCTTTTCGACTTCGGAGAAGAGGAGAGCATCGCCACGATGACCGAACAGTTCCGCCGCCTGTTCCAGGCCAACGACATGCAGACCTACATCGACCGCGGCATGGATGTCGAGTGGGGCGAAGGCATCGCCGCAGCGATGACCGCCGACCGCATCGCCATGATGCGCACGGACGCCTGGCGTTCGCTGACGATGATCGTCCTGGCGGCCGCCGGCGTATGGCTTTTCGCCCGGGGACGTTTCGGCAAATACGCGCTCACGGCGTGGCTCGGAGCGGTCGTGCTGCTCGACCTGGTGCCCGTCGACCTGCGGTTCCTCTCGCAGGAGGATTTCGTAACCCCACGACGGCAGCAGATCGTCGCCACGGAGGCCGACAAAACCATCTTGCAGGACCGCGACCCGGGATTCCGTGTGCTGAACCTCACAGTCAGCCCCTTCAACGACGCCACGACCTCCTATTTCCACCGCTCCGTGGGCGGTTACCACGGCGCCAAACTCTCGCGCTACCAAGACCTGATCGACCGCTACCTCTCGTCGCTCGACGAAGGGGTACTCGACATGCTCGACACGCGCTACCTGATCGTCCCCGGGGAAGGAGGACGCCCGCAGGCCGTGCGGCGCGGCACGGAGTACGGTCCGGCATGGTTCGTGGACTCGGTGGTCTACGCCCCGACGCCGCAGGCCGAGATCGACGCCCTCGGGACGACCGATCTGCGCACCGCGGCCGTCGTCGCCGATACGCAGCGCGAGCGCCTCGCGGCATGGACGAGCGAACCGCAGCCCGGCGATACGATCCGCCTCACGGAGTACCGCCCCAACTACCTGCGTTACACATACACGGCCGCATCGGAACGACTGGCCGTCTTCTCCGAAATCTTCTACGACGCAGGCTGGACGGCCTACGTCGACGGCAAGGAAGCTCCGGCCCTGCGCGCCGACTACGTGCTGCGGGCCATGCTGCTCCCGGCCGGGGAGGGCGTCGTAGAGTGGCGTTTCCGCGCCCCCGGCTGGACGATGGCCGAGACGGTGACCGGCACAGCCTCGGTGCTGATCCTGTTAGGAGCCGCGGCCGCACTGCTGGCCGCACTCCGCGGCAAAAAACGCCCCGAAGAAACCGCAACGAACCAAAACTGAAAACTCCGGATTCCGCGGCACAGGCTGCTAACATCCGACATCCCGACCGATCATGAATACCGATAAACGACTCAAACGCAAGGTCCGCAACTCCTACCTGGTCTCGACCGTCAGCATCGCACTGGTGCTGTTTCTGTTAGGCTCGGTGGGCTACCTGACGATCGCCGCCATGACCGTGGCCGGCACACTGCAACGGAGCATCGCCGTGAGCGTCGAACTCACAGACGGGCTTTCCGACGAACTGCGGAGCCAGATCGAAAAACGACTCGCCGACGACGAACTGGTCGGCACGATCGCCTATGTCCCGCGCGACGAGAAGGCGCAGGACGACGAGTTCCGCAAGATGTTCGGCAGCGACTTCGAGGAGGTACTCGACGAAAATCCCCTCTCCGACTCCTTCGAACTGACCCTCACGGAGGCTTCGGAGGACAAGACGCGGCTCGAAGCGTTCATCGCCGCCACGCAGCGCCTCACGGGCGTGGCCCACGTCTCCTACCCGGCACTGCTGGCCGAGCAGCTGCATGCCACGGTGGGCAAATTCCGGTTGATCGTGCTGCTCTTCGGCGGCGCGCTGCTGGCCATATCGCTCATCCTGGTCCACAACACGATCCGGCTGGCGATCTTCTCGAAACGCTACCTCATCAATACGATGAAGCTGGTCGGGGCGACCAAGTGGTTCATCATGAAACCCTTCCTGGGCAGCAGCCTCACGCAGGGCGTTCTGGCCGGAGCGATGGCCTCGGTGCTCCTCGGAGCTGCGGTCTACGGACTCGGCGAGGCGGTTCCCGAACTCCTGAACACGACCGAGCTGTACCGCATCGGAGCGATCCTCGGCGCGATGGTCCTGGGAGGTATCCTGATCTCGGGAATCTTCACCGTCACGGCGCTCAACAAGTTCATCAACATGAAGTCCAACAAGATATACCTATATTAATGAAAAACACGTCCGACAAACCGCAGGGCGGGCAGCAGGAAGACCCCCGCATGCCCCTCACCCGCCGCAACTACCTGTTGCTGGCCATAGGATTCGCCGTCATCGTCCTGGGCTTCGTACTCATGTCCGGAGGCGGCAGCGAATCTCCCGACGAGTTCGACTACGCGATGTTCTCGTGGCGCCGCATCACGCTGGCCCCGATTCTCGTCGTGGCCGGCTTCGCCGTCGAAATCTTCGCCATCATGAAACGCTACAAGTAACCGTCCGACAAACCCGAACTTCATCATGGATACCTTACAAGCCATCCTGCTCGGCATCGTGCAGGGAATCACCGAATTTCTACCCGTGTCGAGCAGCGGCCACCTGCAAATCGCCAAGGAGCTGCTCGGCGTGGAACTCGAAGAGAATCTGACGTTCGACGTCACGCTGCACGCCGCAACGGTACTCAGCACGATCGTCGTGCTATGGAGCGAAGTGTGGCGCCTGCTGAAAGGACTTTTCTCGCGCCGATTCAACGAGGAGCAGGCCTACGTGCTCAAACTCGTGATCTCGATGATCCCGATCGGCATCGTCGGTTTCCTGCTCAAGGACCGCATCAACGAGATGCTCGACGCACCTTATATTCTCGTGATCGTCGGCGCCATGCTGCTCCTGACCGCCGGTCTGCTGGCCTTCGCCTACTACGCCAAGCCGCGGCCCAAGGAGACGATCTCCTACCGCGACGCCTTCATCATCGGCCTGGCGCAGGCCTGCGCCGCCATGCCCGGACTCTCGCGCTCGGGATCGACCATCGCCACGGGTCTGCTACTGGGCAACCGGAAGGCCGCCGTCGCGCAATTCTCGTTCCTGATGGTCCTGGCGCCGATCCTGGGCGAGACGCTGCTCGAATGCGTGAGCGGAGAGCTGACGACGGGCATCGCCGCAGGACCGCTCGCCGCCGGTTTCGCCGCGTCGTTCGTCACCGGATGCCTCGCCTGCAAATTCATGATCGAAGTGGTCAAACGCGGCAAACTCATCTGGTTCTCGATCTACTGCGCCGCGGCAGGCATCGTCGCCATCGCCAGCTATCTCTGGTAGCCCCCACACCCATTCACAGAAACTTACATGCTGAAAAAACCGGACCTCAGAGGGATCAATTTCGAAGACGGCTACATCGCCGTGCTGAACAAACCGCTCGAATGGACCTCGGCGGATGTCGTCCGCAAAATCAAATTCACGCTTCGCAAACTGGGCTACCGCCGCATCAAGGTGGGACACGCCGGGACGCTCGATCCGCTCGCCACGGGCGTGCTGCTCGTCTGCATCGGCCGCGCCACGAAACTCGTCGACGCGCTCCAGGCCGAGGAGAAGGAGTACACGGCCGACGTGCTACTGGGCGCCACGACCCCCAGCTACGACCTGGAACACCCCATAGACCGGACCTACCCCACCGACCACATCACGCGTGCGGGCGTGCTCGAAGCCCTCGCCTCGCTCACCGGCGAAATCTTGCAGACTCCGCCGCTCTTTTCGGCCAAAAAGGTCTCCGGGACACGTGCCTACGAACTGGCCCGCGCGGGCGAGGAGGTCGAACTGCGCCGCGTGCCCGTCACGATCTACGAACTGGAACTCACGGCCTGCGAGCTGCCGCGCATCGCCGTCCGCGTACGATGCAGCAAGGGCACCTACATTCGCGCCCTGGCCCGCGACATCGGCGAAGCTTTGCAGAGCGGTGCCCACCTCACGTCGCTGTGCCGCACGCGCAGCGGCGGTTTCACCCTCGAAAAAGCCTACGAACTGGATGATTTTCTGGAAAGTTTACAAAAACTTGAAACAAAATAATCTTTTTTGCGTATAAGGATTAATTGTACTATTTCCCAGAACGTAAGTAACAGCTATGAAATTATCGCAATACGGATACGATTTCGCGCCCGAAATGCTGGCCAAGTATCCGACCGACAATCGCGACGACTCGCGGCTGATGGTCATCAATCGCGCCAAAGGAACCATCGAACACCGGATTTTCAAGGATATCATCGAATATTTCGACGAAAAGGACCTCTTTCTGTTCAACGATACGAAAGTCTTCCCCGCGCGGCTCTACGGCAACAAGGAGAAGACGGGCGCCGAGATCGAAATCTTCCTGCTGCGCGAGTTGAACCGCGAACTGCGCCTGTGGGACGTGCTGGTCGACCCGGCCCGCAAAATCCGCATCGGCAACAAGCTCTATTTCGGCGACGACGACCTGCTGGTGGCCGAGGTGATCGACAACACCACTTCGCGCGGCCGCACGCTGCGCTTCCTGTTCGACGGTTCCTACGAGGAGTTCAAGGAGGCGCTTTTCGCCCTGGGCGAAACGCCGCTGCCGAGGTGGGTGCGCGAGAAGGTCGAGCCCGAAGACGCCGAACGCTATCAGACGATCTTCGCCCGCCACGAAGGCGCCGTAGCCGCTCCGACGGCCGGCATGCACTTCTCGAAACATCTGCTCAAACGTATGGAGATCAAGGGCATCGACTCGGCCTACATTACCCTCCACGTAGGGCTGGGCAACTTCCGCACGGTGGATGTCGAGGACCTCTCCAAACACAAGATGGATTCCGAACAGTATTTCGTCACGGAGGGGGCCGCCCAGGCCGTGAACGCCGCCAAGGACCGCAACCGCAAGGTCGTCGCGATCGGCACCACCGTGATGCGTACGATCGAAACCGCCGTTTCGACGGGCGGCCGGATCAAAGCCTCCGAAGGCTGGACCAACAAATTCATCTTCGCACCCTACGAATTCACCGTCGCCGACGCGATGGTGACCAACTTCCACCTGCCCTATTCGACGCAGCTGATGATGGTGGCCGCATTCGGCGGATACGAGCAGGTCATGGAGGCCTACAAGGTCGCCAAGCAGGAGGGCTATCGCTTCGGCACGTACGGCGATGCGATGCTGATCCTTTAAGAAGCCTGTTTCTAAGAATTTTTCACTATCTTTGCAAAATGAAAAATCCGTTCCGCCGCTTCGCTCCGGATCCGCGACGACGAAACGGATTTTCATAAAACCATAAACTCTCGAATCATGGCAAGCAAGATTCTGTACGTCTGTCAGCGGGTCATGCCTTACCTCCCCGAAACGGAGGACTCCAAACTCTGCCGCACGCTGGTGCAGGCGATGCAGGAGTGCGGCAACGAGATTCGCACCTTCATGCCCCGCTACGGTTGCATCAACGAACGCCGCCATCAGCTGCACGAAGTGATCCGCCTGTCGGGTATGAACCTCATCATCGACGACAACGACCACCAGCTCATCATCAAGGTGGCGTCGATTCCCGCCGTGCGCGTACAGATCTACTTCATCGACAACGACGACTATTTCTCGCGCAAGGCCGTGCTGACCGACGAGGCGGGAGCCTGGTTCGACGACAACGACGAGCGTGCGATCTTCTTCGCCCGCGGCGTGCTGGAGACGGTCAAGAAACTGCGCTGGACGCCCGACGTGGTGCACTGCCACGGATGGTTCACGGCCGTGACCCCGGTCTACCTGAAGCACGTTTTCGCCGACGACCCGATTTTCCGGGACGTGAAGATCGTCGTGTCGCTCTACGACGATGCCTTCCCCGGAGAACTCGACCCGCAGTTCGCCTCGAAGATCGCCGGCGAGGGCGTGGAGGATAAAAATCTCGAAATTCTCGCCCGTCCGTCATACGAAAACCTGTGCCGCTTCGTTATGGAGTATGCCGACGGCATCGTCGCAGCGTCGCCCAATGTCGACGCCCGGGTACTCGAAATCGCCCGCGCGAGCGGCAAACCGATGCTCGAATACCAGTCGCCCGAGGCGGAGGACTTTTTCGCTAATTACAACCGATTCTATGAAGAATTACAATAACTTCCGTCGCACCCTGCTCCGCACGGCCGCTTCCGTGCTCGCTGCGGCCGCCCTCATGGCGGGCTGCACCAAGGTCGACGATACGCTGGGCGGCAACCTCATTCCGGAGAACCAGCAGATGCGCATGGGATTCACGACCCTCCCCAAAGAGGGCGTCAACCCCAAGAAGTATGTCGAGACGCGGTTGTTCCAGACCGATTCGATCCTCGCGTCGAACCTCTCGACGGGATACCTCGGTTCGCAGCTCAACGATACGCTGGGGCTGCGCACGGCCGGATTCCTCACGCAATACCTCAACTATTACTACGTCCCGGACAAGTATTTCGGGTACAAGCCTATCTTCGACTCGGCGCAACTGCTGCTTTCGATATCGAGCTACGGGGCGGATACGCTCACCGAACAGACTTTCGCCATCTACGAAATCGCGAGCAACGACTACTTGACGAAAAAACCGATCGCTCCGGGCGCCACCGAACGCGATACGCTTTTCTACCTCAACTTCGATCCCGACGCGGCGGGCATCTACGACCGTTCGAAGAAGCTCTTTACCTTCACCCTGGGCGGCGATCACGGTCCCTCGACGACGGCCGTGACGCTCGATCCGACGGATGAGGGTTACGCCTTCATCCGCCGCCTGATGCTCCAGGAAGGCAAATACAAGGACGACTACACGATCTACGGTGCCGACAGCCTCGACTATTGGGTCGAGGAGTTCAAGGGACTCTATATCTGCCCCGACCCGGATGCGCCGCTCACGACCTCGGGCACGGGTGCGATCTACTCCACGGACCTCTCCGGTTCGGGACTCTCGGTCTACGGCCGCAACCGTTCGGAGAACGACCCTTCGCTCATCAAAGATACGGTCGGCATGGTCTATTACTTCAATTTGTCGGATGCCGAGGCCGGCAATGTCTCTGTGAACGTCATCGACCGCGACTACACGAAGTGTTCGCCCGCACTGGCCGAGCACCTGCGCATCGATGCGGCCGATGCGGCCGAATCCAACGAGGCGCGTCCGGAAAACCCGACGATCCGCGTCGAAGGCATGGGCGGCGCCGTCACGGAGCTGACCTTCTCGAAACTTTTCTTCGACGCCCTGGAGGAGGAACTCGCCACGGCGCAGGAGTTGGGATTCCGCACGCTGGCATTCAGCCAGGTACGCATGTCGATCTACTTCCCCGGCAGCGATTACGACTGGCGCAAGATCGACCCGACGAGCTCCGGAAATCTCATCGCCGGGATGACCGCAGCCCCGTCGCGTCTGGGACTCTACACCAATTATAAGAAACTGACGGCTATCAGCGACTACAACTATATCTACGAAAACTCGTACAGCCTGGAGCTCGCCTACGGCGGTTACATCAACCGCAGCCGCGGCTGTTACACGATGGACGTCACGGGCTACGTACAACAGTTGTGGAACAGCTATACCGAAGCAAAACGGACGCTCCGCGACCACGACCGGGCCGAGAAGCTCACCGACGACGAGTGGCAAAAGATCGTGGACAAGATCGAGAACCGATCGGTCTACCTCGGTCCCGAGGCATACAGTCTCTTCACGCCCTCGTTCGGCGTGTTGCAGGGTGCCGCGACCGACGAGTCGGATGCCGTGCAGAACAATGCGCCGATCCGGTTCGACGTCGCATACAACATGATAAAATAACCGATATCAGAATCACGATGCGCAACCCGAAGAGGGTTTGAATTCGTCTGCGAGATTTTCGGAATCTGTTTTACGGATGTTTTCCGGGTTTGTTCTCGTCGCATAGCGGAACTATGGGACAGGAAGAAGCACGGAAAACAGCCGTAAAAAGACCGAAAGGACGGATGCGGATAAGTTCGGAACCGTTTCGAAGCAGAACGACTCGGGTTCGCATTTCTGAAAATGCCATAAAGACATCATGCAGGAAAATTTAGTAATCGTCGAGTCTCCGGCCAAAGCGAAGACCATCGAGAAGTTCCTCGGCAAGGATTTCATCGTCAAATCGAGCTTCGGACACATCCGCGACCTGGCGAAAAAGGACCTCGGCATCAACATCGCCGAAGGATTCGCCCCCGTCTACGAAATCCCGAGCGACAAACGCAAGGTGGTCGACGAACTCGCCAAACTGGCCAAGCAGAAGACCGTATGGCTGGCCTCCGATGAAGACCGCGAAGGAGAGGCCATCGCATGGCACCTGACCGAAGTGTTGGGTCTCCCGGTAGACAAGACCAAGCGCATCGTCTTCCACGAGATCACCAAACGGGCGATTCTCGAAGCGATCGAAAATCCGCGCACGGTCAACATGGACCTCGTGAACGCCCAGCAGGCGCGGCGCATCCTCGACCGTCTGGTCGGTTTCGAGCTCTCGCCCGTGCTGTGGAAGAAGGTCCGTCCGTCGCTCTCGGCCGGCCGCGTACAGTCGGTGGCCGTGCGGCTGATCGTCGAACGCGAACGCGAGATCATCGCCTTCCGTTCGACGGCCTATTTCCGCGTCGTGGCACAGTTCTACGCTGCACAGGACCCCGACAAAACGATCTTCAAAGCCGAACTCTCGTCGCGTTTCGATACGCGCGAGAAAGCCGAGGCGTTCCTGCGCAGCTGCATCGGTGCGACCTTCACCGTCGCCAAATCGGAGGAGAAACCCGCGCAGCGTTTCCCGGCACCGCCCTTCACGACCTCGACCCTCCAGCAGGAGGCCGGACGCAAATTAGGCATGTCCGTATCGCAAACGATGTCCGTGGCGCAGCACCTCTACGAGCAAGGTTTGATTACCTACATGCGTACCGACTCGGTGAACCTCTCGCAGCAAGCCCTGGCACAGTGCAAGGAGGAGATCACCAAGCTCTACGGCGAGAAATATTCGCGCTGGCACAACTACAAGACCAAGACCAAGGGGGCTCAGGAGGCGCACGAAGCCATCCGCCCGTCCTATATCGAGCGGCAGGAGATCGAAGGCACGCCCGCCGAGAAGCGCCTCTACGACCTGATTTGGAAACGCACGGTAGCCTCGCAGATGGTATGCGCCGAGCTGGACCGCACGACCATCACCATCGACATGTCGGGCTCCGACCTCCAGTTCGTCGCCCAGGGCGAAGTGATCCGCTTCGACGGATTCCTGCGCCTCTACTCCGAGTCCACGGACGAGGATACCGCCTCCGAGAGCGGCGAAGGGCTGCTTCCGAAGCTGACGGCGGGCGATCCAGTCGCCGCATCGCAGATCACCGCCACGGAGCGTTTCACCTCGGCACCGGCCCGTTATAACGAAGCCTCGCTCGTCAAGCGGCTCGAAGAACTGGGCATCGGCCGTCCTTCGACCTACGCACCGACCATCACGACGATCATCAACCGCGGCTATGTCGTCAAGCAGAACCGCGAAGGCCAGAAACGTCCCTACGTGCAAATGACGCTCACGGGCGAGAAACTCGCGACGAAAAACCTGACGGAGAACTACGGCACGGAGAAAAACCGCCTTTCGCCGACGGATATCGGCATGGTCGTCAACGACTACCTCGACGCCCAGTTCGGCCCGATCATCGACTACAACTTCACGGCCAACGTCGAGAAGGAGTTCGACCGCATCGCCGAGGGCGACATCACCTGGGAGCAGATGATCGGCGCCTTCTACGCACCGTTCCACAAGATGGTCGATTCGGCCATCGAGAAGCAGACCGACAAGAGCAGTTCGACGCGCATCCTGGGCAACGACCCCAAGACGGGCCACGTCGTCAAGGCCCGCATCGGCCGCTACGGCCCGATGGTCGAGATCGAGGGCGAACCCGGCGAAAAGAGCCGTTTCGCCTCGCTCAAGAAGGGGCAGCTGATCGAGTCGATCACCCTCGACGAGGCGCTGGGGCTCTTCGCCCTGCCCCGCACGTTAGGCGAACTCGACGGCGAGGAACTGACGGTGGGTATCGGCCGCTACGGCGCCTACGTGCGCTACGGCAAGTCGTTCGCCTCGCTGGCCAAGAGCGACGATCCCTACACGATCACCTACGAGCGAGCCGTGGAGCTGGTCCGCGAGCACCGCGAGGCGGCCGCCCGGGCCAACACGCCGCTGCGCAGCTTCGACGAGGATCCCGACATGCTGGTCAAGAACGGCCGCTACGGCGCCTATATCGCCTACAAGGGCAAAAACTACCGGTTGCCGAAGGGCGCCAAACCCGAAACGCTGACGTTGGAGGAGTGTCTCAAGATCGTCGCAAACTCCAAGAAATAGCGGCCTAACGCAACCGAAATCCGGCAATCAAAAACGACTCAACACCCATATCGACATGAAGAATCTCCTGCTTTCCGCCCTGGCGCTCTGCTCCGTTCTGGCAGGCGCGGCGCAAACCGAGAAGACGGCACCCGAAGGATACCGTTTCACCGACACCAAGACGATCCGGACGACTCCGGTCAAGAACCAGAACCGCAGCGGCACGTGCTGGTGCTTCTCGACGCTCTCGTTCCTCGAAAACGAAATCCTGCGCGCCGGAGGCCCGGAGATGCACCTCTCCGAGATGTGGATCGTGCGCCACTCGTTCATGGACAAGGCTGAGAAGTACGTCCGCTTGCACGGCCACCTCAACTTCGCCGAGGGCGGCGCCTCGCACGACGTGATCGAAGGGATCAAAGCCTACGGAATCGTGCCGTTCGAGGCCTATCCGGGTCTTAGCTACGGCACGGACAAACCCGATTTCCACGAACTGTCGGCCGTGCTGCGCGGTTATCTCGACGCCGTGATCGCATCGAACGAAAAATCGGGCAAAACCCTCTCGACGGCTTGGCGACGCGGTTTCGACGCCATCCTCGACCAGTATTTCGGCGTGCTGCCCGAGACCTTCACCTACGAGGGCAAGGAGTACACCCCGGCATCGTTCGCCGCATCGCTGCCCATCGACATGGCCGACTACATCGACATCACCTCGTTTACGCACCACCCCTTCTACACGCAGTTCATCCTGGAAATCCCCGATAACTGGATGTGGGCCACGGTCTACAACGTACCGCTGGACGAGATGATGGAGATCGTAGACAGCGCCCTGGCCGAGGGTTACACCATCGCATGGGGTACGGATGTGAGCGACAAGGGATTCAGCCGCACCAAAGCGATCGGCGTCATTCCCGAGGAGAATATCGAGAACCTGAGCGGCACCGAGGCCGAGAAGTGGGGCAAACTCACCGCCCAGGAGAAAGAGGCGGCCCTCTACTCGTTCGACAAGCCGATCAAGGAGCGCACCGTGACGCAGCAGATGCGCCAGGAGGCGTTCGACAACTGGGACACGACCGACGACCACGGCATGGTCATCATGGGTACGGCGACCGACCAGGAGGGCAACGCCTTCTATAAGGTGCAGAACTCGTGGGACGTACGTCCTCCCTACGACGGATTCTACTACTTCTCGCGTCCCTTCGCAGCGCTGAAAACCACGTCGATCACCGTAAACAAGAACGCCCTGCCGAAGGCTATCGCCAAGAAACTCGGGCTGAAATAGTTTGTTTTTCGGAGGGGAGGGCTTCGAAACCTGCCCGTCGAATAGCGAAAGAATCACCCCGGCCGCAACGGCCGGGGTGATTTTATTCAGGGGGCTTCATTTTCCGCGACGATGTTCGCTCTCAAGTTTCATGCGGCAAACAGCGATCCTTCGGATCGCGCGAGCCGTAGCCTCCCCCGGCGGAGGCTCGCATCGCTCGCCCCGCAGGCTACGTCTCGCCCCACAGCCGCCCAAGATGATTTTTCCGGCAAAATACGGCTCTTCGAGCAAAGCGGGCCTCCGCAGGCTACGTCCAAAACAGGTCACTTTTCATCCAAAATCGCATGGCGCAGCTTTACCATCTTCAACGATGCCCTTTTCACTTTTAGCGTCCCCACAAAAAACCACCCCCGCCGCAACGGCAGAGGTGGAATCAGTTATCGCACCCGGCCCCAGGGCCGCAAGTGCGCGAATAAGCGTCGGAATTACAACTTCGGACCGGCAGCCACCAGCGACTTACCCTCCTCGTTGCCCGTGAACTTCGCGAAGTTCTTGATGAAACGGCCTGCGAGGTCCTCGGCCTTGGTGTTCCACTCGGCAGCGTCCTTGTAGGTGTCGCGCGGATCGAGGATGGCGGGATCTACGCCCGGCAGCTCGGTCGGCACCTTGAAGTCGAAGATCGGAATCATCTTCGTCGGAGCCTTGTCGATCGAACCGTCGAGGATGGCGTCGATGATGCCGCGCGTATCCTTGATCGAGATACGCTTGCCCGTGCCGTTCCAGCCCGTGTTCACCAGGTAGGCCGTGGCGCCCGACTGCTGCATCTTCTTCACCAGCTCCTCGCCGTACTTGGTGGGGTGCAGCGAGAGGAATGCGGCGCCGAAGCATGCCGAGAAGGTCGGCGTGGGCTCCGTGATACCGCGCTCGGTACCGGCCAGCTTGGCGGTGAAGCCCGACAGGAAGTAGTATTTCGTCTGCTCGGGGGTCAGGATCGAAACCGGGGGCAGCACGCCGAATGCGTCGGCCGACAGGAAGATCACCTTCTTGGCGGCGGGAGCCTTCGATACGGGCTTCACGATGTTGTCGATGTGGAAGATCGGGTACGACACGCGGGTGTTCTCGGTCACCGACTTGTCGGCGTAGTCGATCTTGCCCTTCTTGTCGACCGTGACGTTCTCCAGCAGCGCGTTGCGGCGGATGGCGTTCCAGATGTCGGGTTCGTTCTCCTTCGAGAGGTTGATGACCTTGGCGTAGCAGCCGCCCTCGAAGTTGAATACGCCGTCGTCGTCCCAGCCGTGCTCGTCGTCGCCGATCAGCTCGCGCTTCGGATCGGTCGAAAGGGTCGTCTTACCCGTACCCGACAGACCGAAGAAGATCGCCGTCTCGCCGGCCTTGTTGGTGTTGGCCGAGCAGTGCATCGAAGCGATACCCTTGAGCGGCAGCAGGTAGTTCATGTAGGAGAACATACCCTTCTTCATCTCACCGCCGTACCAGGTGTTGATGATGACCTGCATCTTCTCGGTGAGGTTGAAGACTACGGCCGTCTCCGAGTTGAGACCCAGCTCCTTGTAGTTCTTCACCGTAGCTTTCGAAGCGTTGAGCACCACGAAATCGGGCTCGCCGTAGTTCTCCAGCTCCTCGTCCGACGGACGGATGAACATATTCTTCACGAAGTGAGCCTGCCAAGCCACCTCCATGATGAAGCGGATCTTCAGACGCGTGTTCTCGTTGGCACCGCAGTAGGTATCCACTACGTAGAGCTTCTTGTTCGACAGCTCCTCGGCAGCGATCTTGCGCAGCTCCTCCCATGCAGCCTGCGACACGGGTTTGTTGTCGTTCTTATACTCGTCGGAAGTCCACCAAATCGTATCCTTGGTGGTATCGTCCATTACGAAGAACTTGTCCTTGGGCGAACGACCGGTGTAAACGCCCGTCATGACGTTCACGGCACCCATCTCGGTCAGCTGACCCTTCTCGTAGCCGGTCAGGCCCTCTTTGGTCTCCTCGCGGAACAGTTCGTCGTAGGAGGGATTGTACACGATCTCGGTCGCACCGGTGATCCCGTACTTTTTCAAATCCATCTTGTCCATAATCGAATCTATTTAAGATTAAACATCGCTCGTATTTCATCGGGCCTCTGTCCGCATGCGCAACATCCGAGCCCGCATGCGATCGTCCGCCCGGCCGGACACCCAACCTTCTCCGGCCATATCGTTCCGTCATGCAATATCCGGACCCGATCGCTTCGGAACCGCCTCCGGTTCCGGTCGTTCGTCCTCCGCCGTCCCGTCTGGATGCGCGCGGACTTCGACCGTGCAAAGGTAGAAAAACTTTCAGATTTGTGAAAAAACTAACAGTAAAATTTACGAAAATATTTCGCCGTACGAGGTCGGTATGTTTCAGCCTTTGCGCACGTGCACCGCCATCCATCCGTCGCGCTCGGCCACCGAGACGCACTCCATGCCCAACTCCGCAGCGCGGGCCGTCACGGCCGGGACATCCGCCGCGAGGAAACCGCTCATCACCAGGTCGCCGCCCGCCGAGAGCGTCGCGGCGTAGGCCGGCATATCGGCCGTGAGGATGTTGCGGTTGATATTGGCCAGGATGAAGTCGTAATGACGCCCGGCGATGCGGCGCACGTCGCCCAGCATCGGCTCGATACGGTCGGCGACGCCGTTCGCCGCGATGTTCTCGCGGCAGTTCTCGTCGGCCCAGTCGTCGATATCCACGGCATCCACATGCTCGGCACCGCATTTCGCCGCGACGATGGCCAGCACCCCCGTGCCGCTGCCCATATCCAGGCCGCGGCGCCCCGCGACCCCGAGGTCCAGCACGGCGCGCGACATGAGCCACGTCGTGGCATGATGGCCCGTGCCGAACGACATTTTGGGCATCAGCACCACCTCCATCACGTCCTCGGGCGACGGCGCGTGGAACGGCGCCCGGATGCGCAGGCGTCCTTCGACCTCCACCGGCGGGAAATTGCTCTCCCACACGGCATTCCAATTCTGGGTTTCGATGGCGACATAGCGTCCCTGCACGCCGTTCTCGGCCAGCAGCGCATCGATCTGCACCTTGCAGTCGATCAACCGTTCGCGGGGTATATAGGCTTTGAGCACGCCCGGCTCGGTCTCAAAACTCTCGAAAGGCCAGTCGGCCAGGAAGGCGGTCAGAATTTCGGCCTGTTCGTCGCCGATGACGGGAATATTCAGGGCTACATAATCCATAATCCGGTAAAATTTACGTATCTTAGCTGCGTCAAAGTTACGGATAATCTTCCGAACGGCGCAGTCTGTATGGCGGAAAATACGAAAAAATGGCAGACGATCGGCCAACGTTACCGCACCTATATCAAACTGGAGAAGCGGTTATCGGACAACACGGTCGAAGCGTATATGCGCGATCTGGTACAGTTCGCGCATTTCGTGTTGCGTCAATGGGACATTCCGCCGCAGAAAGTCGAACGCACGACGATCGAACGCTACATGGCCCGGCTCTACGACCAGGGACGCGAGAAGACCTCGCAGGCGCGTGCCCTGAGCAGCATCCGCAGCTTCTACGACTTTCTGCTGCTCGAAGAGATGATCGAGGCCTCGCCCGCGGAGTTCGTCGAGTCGCCCAGGGCGGGACGGCATCTGCCCGACGTGCTGACCACCGAGGAGATCGACCGCATCATCGCGACGACCGACACCGCGACGGTCAAGGGCCGTCGCGACAGCGCCATGCTCGAAGTGCTCTATTCGTGCGGATTGCGGGTCTCGGAACTCACGTCGCTGCGCCTCGGCGACCTATTCTTCGGCGAAGGATACATCCGCGTCACGGGCAAGGGCGACAAACAACGCCTGGTACCCATCAGCCGGGTGGCACGTGCCAAGATACAGATTTATCTCGACGACCGGCGCGACGTCGATTCGAACGACGACACCGTATTTCTGAACAACCGCGGCAAGAAGCTCACGCGCGTGATGATCTTCACGATCCTGAAGCAGGCCGCCCTGCGGGCCGGAATCACCAAACGCATCTCGCCCCATACCTTCCGCCATTCGTTCGCCACCCACCTGCTCGAAGGAGGTGCCGATATCCGCCAGGTTCAAGAGCTGCTCGGGCACGAAAGCATCCTCACGACCGAGATTTACACCCACCTCGAACGCGAACATCTGCGCCGCACGGTCGAGGAGCACCTTCCGCGGCAATAAGCCGGATACGCGCCTGCGGAGTCAGACGCAGAGGCGCATACTCCAATCCCGACAATACCACGAGACAACCGTTCGCTGCGGGTACGACGCTTCGCAACGCCTCGTCGAGCGGCCGAGCGGCCGCATGCGTGCACAACTCGTCGAAAGCCGCCCGGTAGTCGGCCGGGAAATCCGCGACGAGCAGCCCGGCGTAAAATTCGGTGAAAGGCAGCCGGTCGGGATCGGCGCACTCGGCTATTGCGACGATGCGACCCTCGGCCGAAAGCGTCACGAGCGGACGGCGCACCACGCCGCCGGGTGTCCACAGCGCGTTAGAGGCTATCTTTCGGAAGGGCGGCACGCAGGAATTCATCGGCGAAGATACGGATATCGAGTTGACGCACGTAGAGGCTCTCCACCGCGATGCGGGTCTGAGGCGTATAGACCACTTTGAGGTCCGTCACCGTGACGGAGGGACGTTGGGGCTTCTCCCCGAAGACGAGCAGCGAAAGCCGCAGGCGCCGGTGGGTCGAATCGGTCGTGAAACGGCGCGAAAGGCTCTCCTCGCGGCCCGAACGGCGCAACGTAGCGTTGTAGACACTGACGCTCGAACTGTCGCTGCGCTCGAGCCACATGTTGCTGCGCAGTCCCCGCTGGTTGCGGTCGAGCGAGTCGATCCGGTACTTCAGGCTGACGTTGTATTCGCCCGGAAGGACGTCGAGCGAGAAACTCAGCCGCGCGGTGTCGCTCAGCGACCGTACGCGGATCAACGAATCGGCGAGCACCGTGCGCGTGAAGGTTCTGCGGGCCACGTTGTCGATCGTGTCGAGGATCGAAACCTCGCGGTTGTAATATTTGCCCTCCTCTTCCAGCCGGGCGATCGCCTGCTCGACGACATCGCCCAGACGGGCACTCTTGCGTTTGGAAAAGTTACCGATCGTATACTGCACGTCGCTGGTCGTATAGCCGTAATGCGCGAAAATCGGCTCGTAGACGTTCAGCGAATCGATCCGCACGTTCTCGCTGCCGATATAGGCATTCGTCAGAAAAGCGTCGTGGAAGATCAACGCCAGTTCGTCGTCGGGAATGATCTTGTGCCGGGCACACGAGGCCGCGAGCAGCAGCGCACAGCCTGCGACTGCGCGGAGGAGGATTTTATGTAGGGTCATAGACATTTGTATTTCGTATAATCGTTAAACTGCGGCTCGCCCGAGTCGCGCGGGGCACCGGTGCCGGAGCCCCGCCGATGGCGTTTCTCCGCAGACTGCTCGCCCGTAAACTCAACGCCGTTGGCGTTGCATCTTCGGCGGCTCGCATCTTCGATGCGACGCCCCCAGCCGCCGAAGATGATAGTCCATTCGATCGTTGCAATTCGCAAAACCACACAAGCCCCCACGATACGGCAATCCGTAGAACTCTCAGGCATCCCCCCCCTGACGGCAAACCGTCGAAGACAGATTCCGAACGCAAGGGCACCGGCCTCTCACTGCTCCCCTCGCACCATGCTCCGCACGGTCAAGTGCGTCAACGTCACGGTCACCAGCGCGAAAGCGGCCACCACGGCCACCAGGTCGCCCGGACGAAACCGCACGGGGTAGCTCTTCGCCAGGAACGTCTCGGCCGGAATCTCGATCAACCCGAAATGCTGCTGCACGAGACAGGCTCCGACGCCCGTCACGATGCCGATGGCAGCCCCGAGGCCGCAGATCAGATATCCTTCGCGCCGGAACACCGACCGGATGAACGGCGTTGCGGCCCCCAGGGCCCGCAGGGTTCCGATGTCGCGCCGCTTCTCGACGATAAGCATCGACAACGCCCCCACCACCGAGAACGACGCCACGACGAGCACCAGCAGCGTAAGGAAGAAAATCCCCCACTTCTCGTAGGCCATGATCCGGTAGAACGAAGCCCGCTGCTCGTCGCGCGTCTGCACCCGGAAATCGTCCCCCGCAACGACCTCGGCGGCCCGTTTGGCGGCCCGTGCATCGGTCCCGGGAGCGAGCCGTACGACCAAAGCCGACGCGGCGTCGGGGTAGCGGAACAGCTCCCGGGCCAGGCGCAGCGAGACCAGCACGTACTGCTGTTCGGTCTCCAGGTCGAGCGAGAAGGCACCGACGACGGGAACCGTGCGGCGCATGTAATTTTCCATAGGCAGCAGCGAGGAGAACGAGCCCCGCCGCAGGGCGTACAGTGCGACGTCGGCGTCGGCCAAGGAGCGGATGCCTAACTGATGGGCCATCGCCTGCCCGACGACCAGATGTTCCAGATCGCCCGTGCGGACGCGCCACTGGCCGGCCGTCATGGCCTCCTCCAACGGAAAGACCTCGCCGTAGGCGTCGTCCACGCCCCGGACCGTCGCCGTAGCCTGCCGCCCGGCATGTTCCAGCAGGGCGCTCTGTTCCAGGATGAACGAGCAGGCCTCGACACCTCCGATGCGCCGCAGGGCCGCCGTATCGAGCCGCTCCGCCGCGAAGGTCCGACCCACGCGGGGCGCGATCAGAAGATCGGCATCGAAAGCCGAATACATCGACCGGACGAGCCCCTCGAAGCCGTTGAACACCGACAGCAGGATAATCATCGCCGCGACGGGCATCGCCACGGCCGCGACGCTCAGGCCCGAGATCAGGTTGACGACCGACCGGGATTGCGCCGAGAAGAAATAACGGCGTGCGATGAACTGCGGTGTAGACACGGTTTCGACGGTTGGAAGCGCCCCGCACGGTGCGAACTCCGCAGGGGAGCTCCTCGGCGCGGGGTTGCGGTTACGAATTTTTCAGCGCCCGGTCGATACCCTCGATGTATTCGAGCGAATCGTCGAGGAAGAACTGCAACTCGGGAATATTCTTCAGCTGGTTGCGGATCCGCTGCCCCAAGGCGCGGCGAATGAACCAGTTGTTGCGCTCGATCTCCCCCATCACGCGCTCGTTGCGTTCGAAGGGGAAGATGCTGACATAGATTTTCGCATAGCCGAAATCGGGCGATACGCGCACGGCCGTGACCGTGACGAGCGATCCGCGGACGATTGCGGCGCCCTCCTTCTGGAATATCTCGGCGATATCCTTCTGGATTTGCTTGGCGATTTTCTGTTGACGGGTGGTTTCCATATCTCCTTTGGTAATTATATACGACTTTGCACCTCACCGGGTTTTTGGGCGTTAACACGCTTCAGGCTGCTGTCGTCTCGCGGCGAAACGCCGCGTTTACGATTTTGCCCCTCCTCGGAGGGAACTTTCGGTGCAGCTCACGAGGTCATAAGGTTTGAATGTCTGTTCAGTGCCAAGTGTATGTAACGGTTTATAATCCGAATTTGAAGACTTCGCGGTTCTTCTCCCGCTTGGGACGCGGTTTCCAGCTTTGGAATCCCTCCTTGTTGAACCGGTAGCCCAGGCCGATCGAGAGGGTGATGTTGTCCAGCGGCGAACGGGTCGGCGTGGCCCAGAACGGGTTCTCGGGACCGTCCTGCGTATTGTCGGCATAACGGTTGCGATTGCGCACGATGTCCGAATAGCCGAAGTAGTAGCGGGCCCGGAAATTGAGCTCGAAACGCCGGATCAGAAAGGCGATGCCGCCGCCGCCCGCCAATCCGTATCCCCAGCGGTTGTCGCGCGCGGTCTTGAACGTATAGTCGCCCTTCCAGGGGGTTTCGCCCCGGTCGCGGGCATACTCGTTCTCATAGGTCGACGAGATGTTGTAGGAGAAGGTCGCGGCAGCCTCGAAATAGACCCGCACGCGGTTGCGCAGCAGGTAGAAGTGAGGTTGCCAGACGATGGGCAGCACCACGGAATTGATCTTGCGCGTATACCACAGGTAATCCTTCTTCTCCTCGACGAGCGAAGCGTTGGGCGAGAAGGAAAATCCCTGCTGGAGGAACTCCAGATCGATGCCGAAGCCGCCGACGAAGCGCTGCGTACCGTAATAGCGCCACGAGAGGCCGCCGCTGTACATGCCCCACTGCGCCCGCGACTCCATTTTGGGCTCCAGACGGCCGCTGGCCATGCCGTAGCCGGCCGTAAAACCCAGCGTATGCTGCGCCGAAACACCGCCCCATGCCGCAAACACGGCACAGAGCGTCAGCACGATCCGCATGCGGCGAAATCGGGAGCGGACATCCGCGTCGTATGGGGTTTTGCGAAATATCGTCATAACTGTTATCTGAAATTGCTGAACATGCCGCCCGTTGCGTTGAAGGCGCCGTTCATGTTGTCGTTCCCGTGGTCGTGATCGGGTTTCTTGGGCTCTTTGGCCCGCTTCTCCTCCTCGCGGCGCAGGCGTTGCAACTCACGGTCGTCGAGCAGACGCATCAACGACTTCATCGTCACCGGAGCGAACAGCCGGTTCATATCCATCGTGAATTCGATCTCCCAGTTGGTTTTCGTCACGAAGGTATCCTCGCCCTTTTCGTCGGCATACATCTCGGCCCGCTCGGGCTGGCGGCGTTCGACGACATTGCCCGTATCCCAGCGGCCGTTGCCGTTGCGGTCCTCGATCACGCGGAACTTGATATCTCCGGCCGGCACATAGTTGAACTGCACGTCGCCCGAAGTCACGTCGCGCTTCTCCTGTTTGAGCGCATTGTTGCCGTCGAGCAGCTGGATGATGTATTTCGTACCGTCGTCGCGCCCGCGCACCCGGATTTTCACCGTCGCGAACTTCTCGGGATCGAGCACCGTATACTTCCCGACGATCGAGTCGTTCGAAAGCCCCGCGACGTCGGTCAGCGCACCCTGCGGAATGGTCAGCGTATACTCCCCGCCCGTCTTCCACGGCGCGCGGATATACCAGCGTCGCAGTTGCGCCGTATCGCGCTCCAGCCGCAGGGGGACATCCTCCACCGACTGATCGGGATTGGTCACCGTGAGCAGCAGCGCCGCCGTATCGATCCGCACGAGCGGATAATCGAAATCGGCCGTCAGGTCGTTTTCGGGGTTGATCTCCCCCGTGAGCGGCAGTTTGTAGGCGAACGGATTCTCCTGCTTGGGTTCCTCCCACTCCTCGCCCGCCTCCTCGGCCTTGCGGCGTTCGCGTTCGAGCTTCTCGCGCTGACGCTCCTGCTCCTTGGTCTCGATCAGGCGCCAGGAGAGTTTGAGCGGCTCGGTGACGGGTTGCAGACGGTTGATCGAATCGTGCTTGAGGTAGGTGATCTCGCCCCGGATCGTATCGGGCAGATTCGCAGCCGGGACGTTGAACCACAGCGCGATCGTATCGCGCCCCTCGGTCTGCGGATCGACGATCACCTGCTCGGCGGGGATGCTGTCGAAACGGATGCTTTCGATCTGCGGATGCTGCGCACCGAAATAAAGCAGCGCCTTGTGTTGCTGCGGCCGCTGACTCTCGGCCAGCACTTGGCGACGGAACGTCGCATCGGTGAACATCCGGAAATAGAGCTGCGGCTCGGCCGACCAGTAGCGGCGGATCGAATCGTACCAGATGGCGAAATCGGGCTGCTCGGCGGGGTTATACGCCTCGTCGAGGAATCCGATCTGGTCCGACCCCGGCTCGTAAATCTGGTTATCGTTCTTGTCCTGGATGGCGTAGATGCGGTAACGGATCGGTTTGAGGTTCTGGGCGATGAAGATACCGTTGTTCTCGGCGCGGGCGATCACCGCCGGTTTGTACTTGAAGACCGTCGAATCGTATTCGGGGACATTCTCCACCGAATCGGCCGGGAAGAACCACACGAAGGTCTTCGACACGGAATCGTCCTTGTAACTGTCGGCCGTATATCCCGAGAGGACCATCGAATCGATCTCCGAACCCGTCGAGAAGACGTAGCGCATCGAGTTGAGCGGATTGCCCTCGTTGTTGTCGCAGATGGCACCGCCGAAGTTGAGCGCATAGGTCGTGTTCTCCTCCAGCGTATCGCGCAGCTGAATGACGATGCCGCGGCCGCGCAGGGTGATGAGCGGCTTTTTCTTCATCGCCGGGGAGGTGTAGAACTCCTTCTGCTGGTCTTTGAGCTGCACGAATTCGTCGAACTCGATGTAGATTTTCTCGTGATGGGTGGTCGAACGTCCCGTCGAAAAGTTGTCGGGCGTCATGTTCACGATCACCGGAGGCAGCGTATCGCGCGGACCTCCGGTCGGGGTCATCATGCTGGCGCACCGCACCAGGAAGGCCGGGGCGAAAAGCAGCGCCACGGCCAGGCGCAGCAGACGCAGCGTATGTCGTTCGTTCGTATTCATCGTCTTGCGGAGATTGTTCGCGGAGCTTCGGGGTCCTCGGTGCCCGATTCCTCCGTCCCGGGTTTACGTTTGTCGTCGACGAAACACCAGTCGCCCTCCTTTTCGATCCACGTCTCGCGCCAGGGCCGGAACGTGAGGGGCAGCGTCACGGCCTCGCCGTGCAGATCGGCTTCGAGCTGCGTATAGGCATAGATCCGGGCCGTCTGGTCGACCACGACGATCATCAGCGGCGTATCCGAAATACGCATCTTGTAACGGTCCGAATCGGGTTCCTTGTAGGCCGTCGCCGTAGGATTGGTGCGCTGGGGAAGTCCCGTGCGCGACGTGATGACGCCCCGCTCGGCATCCTCGTACGAGGCAATGTACCACGCGGTCGTATCGGCGGCATAGGCATAAGCCTTGACCGTCGCCGGCAGGAGATCGCCGCCCTCGGCCGCCTGGGTCTTCGGCTCGATCAGGCAGTCGATGATGGCGGGCGGGGTGTAGAACTCGTTGTAGAAGCTCCAGTTGCCGTCCTTGTAGGAAAATCCCTCCTTCCAGGGTTTGAAGACGATCGAAACGTAAAGGTTCGGGAGATTCTGCCCCAATTTCTGCTGCGTATAGGCGTATAGGCGACTCAACGGGTCGACCACGACGACCATCTGCCGCTCGCTCTTCAGGGGCATGGTCAGCCATCCGGTCGTCCCCTCCTGCTCGTAGGGCGACGCCTGGGCGTCGGGCAGCGACAAGCGTTGCGAAGGGTCCTCCTTCATCGTGACGATCCCGGCCAGGGCATCGCTGTACGTCGCGACGGTCCATTCGGTCGTGTCGACCCCGTAGGCATAGGCCAGCACGCCTTCGAGCGGCTGGGCAGTCTCGTTGCCGGAGGCCTGCGACAGCGGTTTGAGGATGTAATTCGTATCGTAGGATACATCCTTGAAGCAGGCGCTCAGCAGCACGGCGGCGCAGAGGATATATAGAATTCGGATTCTCACGTCTTTCACTCTTTTTCGGATTTCGCGGCGTCGTTGCGGCGCAGCGCGTCGAGCATCTCGCCGACCGTGAGTCCCGTGACGGGATGGCGGCGCGAACGCAGGATTTCGCACAGCGGCACGAGGGCGAATTCGCGCTCGGCGAGCAGCGGGTGCGGCACCGTCAGCCGCTCGTCGTCGATTACCTCGTCGCCGTAGAAGATGATGTCGATATCGACCGGGCGCGACGTGTAGCGGTTGCCGCCCGCAGCCTTCTCGACGGCCTCGGCCGCGCGGTTGCGCCCCAATTCGCGCTCGATCGCCTGCACGGCGTCGAGCACCTCGTGCGCCGTGAGGTCGGTGGACACCTCCAGCGCTTGGTTGGAGAACTTCTGCGCGGCTTCGAAACCCCAGGGTTCGCTTTCGTAACGGTGCGAACAGCGCAGCACCGCCCCTACGCGGTCGTTGACCAACCGTTGGACCGTCTGCAACGTGCGTTTCACGTCGCCCAGATTTCCTCCTGCCAAAAGTACCACTCGTGCCATATCACAAATGTTTTATCATTTTGCTCACCGCCAGTGCGAAATGGGTGAACACGATCGTCGGATTGCCGTTCTGCGCGATCTGCGCCGAGGCGCTCTCGATCTGGTCGATCAGCGGCTCGATGTTCTGCGACCCGACGAAGGGGGCGAATTTCGAGCAGAAAGCCAGCTCCTCGCCCCAGAGGTAGCAGATTTCGTGCAGCCCCGCGTGGAGCATGTAGCTCTCGCGCAGAAGCCGCGCGGCATCGCGTAGCATCGCGCGCTGCTGTTCGCGCGAGAGTTGCGCAGCCTCCTCGGCCCAGCCGATCAGTTCGAGGTGCTTATCGTTGTAGCTCAGTCGCATGAGCGAGCAGAACAGGTCGAAATTCTCCTTGCGCAAGGCATCGCTCTCGCCCGCCGCGAGGTGTTGCAGTTCGAGCAGGTCGCCGCCTGCGAGCCGGGCCATGTTGCGCGCCCGGACGGGATCGTCGACACCGCGCCGTGCGGCTTCGCGTTCGAGCACCTCGGGGGCGATGCGCGGCACGGCGACCTCCTGCGTACGCGACAGGATCGTCTTGAGCAGCCGGTCGGGCTGCTCGGAGACCAGGATGAACAACGTCCGCTCCCAAGGCTCCTCCAGGATTTTCAGAATCTTGTTCGCCGCCTCCTCGTTCATCGCCTCGGGGAGCCAGACGAGCATCGTTTTGTAGTCGGCCTCGAAGCTCTTGAACGAGAGTTTGCGGATGATACCGTCGGCCTCGCGCGCGGTGATAAGTCCCTTGAGGGTCTTGCCCAGGTCGAGTTTGTCGTACCAGTCCTGGGGCGAGACATAACCGCCCCGCGCGGCGAACAGCTCGCGGAACTGGGGCAGGAACTCGTCGCTCAGCATCGCCTCGCCCGACTTCTTGCCCTGCTTATTCACCGGGAAGACCAGGTGCAGGTCGGGATGGGCCAGTGCGGCGATCTGCCGGCAGTCGGGACACTCGCCGCACGAATCGCCGTCGTGGCGATGGCGGCAGCAGAGGTACTGCACGTAGGCCACGGCCAGCGCCAGCGCTCCGGCGCCCGCACGCCCCGTGAAGAGCTGCGCATGGCTCACGCGGCCCGCATCGACGGACTGCACCAGGTGTCGTTTGAGGTCCTCCTGACCGATGATATCTGCAAATCGCATGCGTTTCCTATAGCTTATCGCTTTTTATCCGTCTTCGGGCTACGGTTTCGGTCCCGCTCCGCCCTGTCGACACTCACGGCTCCGGCCGCGCCTCAGCACCTTCTCGGGAGGGGATACAGCCGACGCCGTTTTCGTTTTTTATTTACGTTTCATCGCCGCCCGCACCATGCCGGCCACATCGATCCGCTCACGGCGGACCAGGTAGGCGGCATAGAGCACGAACACCGTGAAATTGAACGCATATCCCGCGAACATATTGTCCGCCGCACGTCCGAAGTATTCGCAGGCGAAGAATACCGCCATCGCCACGGCGACATACTCCCCGATCCGCCGCCAGTCGTAGGGCGTGGGGAAGAAGCGCCGGTTGAGCCACCAGCTGACCACGACCATCGTCGTTTCGCTCGCCAGGCGGGCCCATGCCGCGCCGTAATAGCCCCAGCGGGGGATCGTCAGGAAACCGAACAGCAGGATAGCCGCCAGTCCGCATCCCGTGACGACGATCGCCAGCGACGTGCGTTCCTCACGCTTGTACCAGAACGACAGGTTGAGCCACACGCCCGTCAGGACGTTGGCTCCCAGCACCACGGGCAGGATGAAAATCCCCTCGCGGAAGTCGCGGCCGACGATCAGCGCGAAGAAATCGCGGAAGAGCGCGATGCCGAGGAAGATCAGCATCGAGGCCATGACATAGTATTTCAGCGCCGCGGCGTTCATCGCCACGAAATCCGACTTACGGAAGTTCGAGAGGAAAAACGGCTCAGCAGCCAGCCGATACATCTGATAAAAAAGCATCATCACCACGGCGATCTTCGTGATGGCGCCGTAGACGCCCAGTTGCGCCAGCGCGCCCGCGGGCACCAGGCAGGCGATCAACTGCCGGTCGACGAACTCATTGGCCGTACCGGCCAATCCGCCGACGAGCAGCGGCAGCGAGTAAACGAAGACCCGTCGGAGCAGCGGCACGTCGATGCGGGGCACGACACCCTCCACCGTGCAGAGGATCGCCCCCCACGTCACGACGCTCGCCACGAGGTTGGCGACGAAGACCCAACCCACGCCGAAATCGCTGTCGAACAGTCCTGCGGCACCGAATGCGAAAGCCAGCGAGACATTGAGCCCGACGTTGAGCGCCTTGAAGGCGACGAAGGTGACCGAACGCCCCTGTTCGCGCAACCGCGAGAAGGGAATGCAGCCCCACACGTCGAACAGGATGATGGCCCCCACGAGGACGACATAAGCCGGATGAGCAGCATAATCGGCCCCCATCCACGCCGAGATCGCGTCGCGGAAAAGCACGATCGCGACGAAGAACACGGCTGCGGCGAGCGAGGTGATGCCCCACGTCGCGGCGAACAGCCGCCGTTTGGCGGCGGCGACATCGCCGCCCTCCTCCTCGGCCTTAGCCGAGAAACGGAAATAGCTCGACTCCATACCCATCGTCAGCAATGTGAGCGCCAAGGGTATCAACGCATAAGCGTAGGTGACGATGCCGTAGGTCTCCTGACCGAACACACGCGTGTAGTAAGGCGTGAGCAGGTAGCTCAGGAACCTCACCACGATGGTGCTGATGCCATAGACGGCTGTTTGTTTCGCCAGTTTTTCGAGCATGTTTTTCCGTTCGTCCCGCTGCGGTTACGAATCTCGAACGACGAACTGCAACGTCGCAGAGGTTCATCCGGGCCGATTTTGCAAAGATACGAATAAGCCGAATACAAAACCAAACTTGTTCGGGTTTTGTTGAGGCGAAGTATCTTCGACTGCGTCAAAGATACGAATAAGCGAGGGCAATGTCAAATTTATTTGAACATTGCCGAGCGGGAGTATCTTCGGCGCAGCCAAAGATATGAATAAAAGCAAAAAAGTCCCCTCGTTTCGGGAACAGGGCTTGTAGGAACAGCATAGTGCATAAAAGCGTAAATATTTTTCTTACAACTATTAAATGCACCAGCTTTCGTAGGTTCCGAAACACTCAAAAGCAAAATCGGGCAAGTTTAACGGTGAATTGTGTTACTTATCCATTACCTGCCCGAAATGCTTTGTTTTGTATTAAAAATATTCGTCTTCAGCTTTTTGCATCGAATTTCCGCCTAACAAATAACTTGACTTAACGTTTTACAAATTCTCAAAGTTCAAGTTATCATGCAACGCAGCACTTTTAAAGTCCTTTTCTACGTAAAAAGGCAGTCGGAGAAATCGGGTCCGGGTTCCGTCATGGGCCGTATTACGGTCAATGGTACGATGTCGCAGTTCAGTTGCACGCTCACCGTTCGTCTTTCTCTCTTAGATGCCAACGCAAATAAAGCTGCCGGAAAAGCCTCGAAGCCCGGCGGAGCCCTGTATTACAATAAAGAAAAGGCAGACAGGAATGAAGCCGACGTGAGACCGTGAGCCGATTACCGCTCGGTTTTCTTATATCCGATTTGCCGCCGGGGTCGATCGGCTTTCGGTATCTTGACCGACAAGGCCGCGATGGCTTCGTAGATGTTGTCCAGCTCTTTGCGCACGTCTTCCGATAGATCGTTGATCGCCTCGGCGTTGTCCTCGTCGTGGCGCTCCAGCAAGGCCAGCTTCGCACGGATTTCCGATAGCTCGGCCGTTACGGTCGTCGTGGTCGTGATGTAGTTCCGCATGGCTACGAAAGCACGCATGATGGCGATGTTGGCTTGTATAGCTATCTCGCTTCGCAATACGCTGGACAACATGGAAACACCCATTTCCGTGAATGCGAATGGCATATATCGGATACCGCCTTTGTTTGAGGTCACAAATTGTGACCTCAAACTGATTTTCAGAAGGTTGTACTCTTCGTTCGTTATCTCGAACATGAAATCCTGCGGGAAGCGTCCGATATTGCGGCGCACCGCTTGTTTCAAAACTTTCGTTTCGACTTGATAAATTTGAGCGAGGTCGAAATCCAACATCACACGCTGGCCGCGGATTTCGTAGATCTTATTCTGGATAACGGTTATCTCATTCATCGGATTGGGGTATAATATGACAAATATAGCAAGAATTATAAAATAAAACAGCGGAAAGAATTTCTTTCCGCTGCATATACCTTCTATATCGTTATTTATTTTTCATATTTCATATCTTTAAAAAACTCATCCAATGCCACATCATAAAAATTGCACAAAACCGTCAATAAAACAATAGTAATATTGGTTGTTCCGACTTCATACAAACCCACATTCACTCCGGTCCGATCGGTAACTACTTCTTGAGTATAGCCCCGTTCAATCCGAAGACGTTTCAAGCGTTCTGCAATTGAGCGCAATAACGTATCGTTGGTGTGTTTCACGCTGGAATTTTTGCAAAGAACACACCAATTCTCTCATTTTTGCTCCTATGATTTCGTAGGAATAAAGTTTTTTTTATATATTTGTCAATGAATTTTCTATAGTAGTTTTAATTATGCTAACTTTGCAACTGAATAACTCGGCATAGCCGACGGACATAACATCTAAAGGGTAAACAACTCTTTATACCTATTCGTAAACTTGGGACCCTCGAAAGAGGTTGTTTAATCTGGGTATAAATGTTGTCAGTCCTTGTTATGTCCTGCCCTCTGTGGGCAGGACACGCAAGGGCGCAGGACAGCTTCCAGATCAGGGTTCCCAAGACCTACGAATAGGGCTGACACCGCGCCCTCTTTTTTTACCTTGTTTATGCAATATTAGATTGCATTACCATACTTTTCGGGCGCATTCTTCATCACTCCAAACGTTATGCGCCGACCTCCGACAACCAAACGAAATACGGATTGCACCTGCCAAACCATTTATGGCCGGCGGAATCGGTATGAATTTTCGGCGCGAATGATTCTCTACCGGAACGCCCGCCGGAACTCCGTACATGAATACCGGAAACTTGGCCACGGCGGTGCGTTCCGCTTTTTATACTCGATCCCGACAACACGGTCGATCAATGTACACCCGGAAACGCCCGCCGGCATAAGTGCTCCCGCATACAAGGCTCCCGAATCTGGTAACGGACGGGCGTTTCCCTCTTGTTTTACGGGCGCGAGGATGTCGATTGCTTCATCGGCATTTTCGATAAGTCGCGTCACCTTTTCATGCCTCGCGCCCGTTCTTTATCGAATTATCCATCACGGCCAAAGCCCGCAGGGTTCTCCGCCACGGCGGAGCTTCGCGGCGAGGCTGTCGACTTTCCGCTTTCCTTTCACCCTCAATCGCTTCGATCGAACCCTATGATCCCCGCTTTCACCATCGGCATGCTGGGTGGCTGCGCCAACGGCCGCAGCATGGCGCGCTACTTCGAAGAGGTCGCATCCTATTATCTGCGGACCTTTCCGCGGGTTCGGTACCTGTTTTCCATCACGACCGAGCAGGAACGCTCGGTTGTCCGGCATCTTTTGGAGTGCCGCCCGACGCTTCCCGGATTGGAGGTCGCCGTGATACTCTCGTCCCACCAATGGGACAGACATCGCTGTGCTGCGACGGATGAACGGACGGCCGCCTGCAACCGCATCATCGACGCCGCGGACTTCTGCGAGGTCCTTCCCGAAAGCAAAGCGACATTGCCCCGGCCTGCATTGTACCGTCGGTTCATCGAACGCTGCGACTGCATCATTTTCAACGAACACCTTGCGGGGTGGGCCCTTGCGGGATTGTTCCATGCACAGGTCGTGCAGTCGGGTGTGCCGATTCCGGTGCAATACGGATTTGCGATGCCTCAGTATGCCTCGTTCAATTATCCGCCCGACCGTCGGGATTACCTCGTTTGCGAAAGCGATCATTTCAATCCTGCGGCGGAATACGTGCAGAGCGTCGCCTACATCGAACGAATCGGATTCAGCCTGCCGGCGGACCGTCTGCCGCAGATTTTCCTGCGTAAGTGGCTTGCGGCGCCTCCGGAGAAAAGCTGCTGTTATCTGACGTTACGGGAAGACTTGGATACGCTCGGCCGGCTGCGGGACCGTATCGGATGCGAATACCTGTCGCTCAAGGTCTTCGCATGGATCTATGCGACCCGAAAATCGACGAAGGAAAAGGCCTCGGAGCCCGATGCCGCGAACCGGTTCATGCAGTTCCGGACGCTGCTCAGGTGGATTACCGCACGGCGCGAAGCGGGCGAGCCGGTGCCGCCCTTCGACCTCTGGGACTTCGACGCCTACGACGAGGTGCTGCGGACGTTCTGCGCGAATCGGGACATAAGGAAGGGGCGAGAAATATGAAATGGACGAACGATATTCCGACCGTGGTTCATGCGGGGTGCTTTACGGCAGCGGTTGACCATCCACTAAAGTGGTGGTATAAAGCGGGTTGCGTGTGAAATTGTATATAATTCCCTTATTTTATGACTTTTATTCCCCGGCTTTGCATTCGGGATGTCGCGAATAATCCGCAACATTCCGGGCGCTCAGTACATTCCCGGCAAATATCGAGGTATTGGGTTTTCCAGTCGGATATGGATTTGCGTGCGAAGGGCCATAGCGCTTCCGGTAGAACACACCGCGGCAGGTTGAAAATCGAAACGTCCATATGCCAATCCCGCAGTTCCAAAACCGCCTGCGTGAGTTCTGCCTGATAATCCATCGGATCGATCCAGACCGTCTCCCGGTTTTTGATCGTATAGCCCGTGTATTCCAATCCCATCAGCGATATGAATTCGACGAACGGCAGATTGCGGTAGATAAAATCCGGCAACTTCGGCAACCGGAGATAGTTCATCTTGGTAATGACTACCCGCAATTCAATTCCGATATCATAGCGTCCGAGGTTATACAAGCCGAGCATTGTCTCCTCGAAAGAGCCTTTGACCTGCGTGATAGCATCGTGGTCGCCCGCAGAATCGGCATGAAGAGGAACGCCGAGAAGGATCTTTCCCTCACCGCATTCGGCAAGTTTCCGGGCATATTCTTTGTCGGCGAATGCACGTCCGTTCGTCAACAGGTGAATTTCGGTTTCCGGCAGTTTCGTACGAATATGGCGAAGCAGCTCGAACAGCCGGTCACCGAGCAGGGTCGGTTCGCCACCCGTAATCCCGAGCGAACGCAGTTCCCGCGGAGCGGAGTCGATCAGAGCCTTGTTTTTCTGAAAATAGCCGTCGAGATCGTTGCGCAGCAAAGGCGGCTGGCAGCACATGACGCAGCGGTTGTTGCACTGTGAAGTGATGAACAGCGCGTTGTCGTTGGAATTTATGTCGATCGTATCTCTCATTATCCCCGTGTTCCCGTGATCCAACTTTTGAAAATCGGCAGCACCTCTTCCCTACGATCCGTCAGCAAGCCGAAGATGTGTTCGATAATCGCCTTGTGTTTTCGGCAGAAGGTCGAGGTCGGCCGGAATCCGTACATATCGCCCTGCGTGGAGTAGTTGCGCACGGGATCGGCCCCGCAAATCGACTGAAAAGCGCAATCGGCACAACCGGCAATGCATTCCGTCGCCCACAGGCGGGAAATCTCCTGCGCCTTGCGACCGTAGAACAAATCTTCGTACCGATCCGTTACCGATCCCAACCGGAATGTATAATCCCGAAATTCGGCCAGCATTCGGGATTCGTCGGAAGCATAGGCATATCCATCATAGTTATAGACGATTACGCCGTTGATAATCCCTGCCGGAGATTGCAGGTCGACGAACCCGATCGGAAAAGGCGTCAGGATTTTACGCAAAATAAGCGTCGCAAACTCTTCGATGAACATCTCTCCCGATTTATTGAGTTCGATGATATATTCCAGCGCTTGCTTGTAAAATTCAACGAAGCGATCGTAATAAGCAGTCCAGTCGGCATTGTCTTTCGCCAGTCCGTAAGGATTGAGCGCCCGGATGAAGATACTGTGAAATCCGTTTTTTCGATAAGCATCGATAATCTCCCGCGGAAAGCCGAGCGAATACTCCGAGGTCGTCATCAATGCGGAAACTCGGCCTTCACCCAATGTTTCGCGCGCCTTCGCTATTCCGGCAACAACGCGCTGATAGCTGTCCGTTTTTCCTCGGTTGTGGTTGTGCAGGTCCTGCGGACCGTCAAGCGAGGTCGAGATAACCGCGTCATATCGTCTGCACAAATGGAGCAATTCGTCCGTCAGATTGACGCTATTGGTACAGATTACATAGGTAAGTTTGCGATTTGCGGTCCGATTCTTCTCTTCGGCATATTCGATGGCCCGGCGGATAAGATGCGGGACCAACGTAGGCTCGCCTCCTTGAAACTCCATTGTCAGGCAGGGGGATGGAGAACGAAACATCAGATCGACAGCATGCAGAAGCGTCTGCTCGCTCATATCATACTCATTCCGGCAACTTTCCTGACTGGATGCCTGACAATAAATACAGTTCTGGTTGCAGCGAAGTGTCAACACAAAGATATGCAGCGCGGTAAAATGATCGAGAAATGCCTTGCGGGTAGCCAAACGGACCGCCATCGTGTCAATCAACCGGGGCAACGGTTTTTCGCAAATAAAGAATGAAGCTGTCAGATTCTTGTACAATTCCTCCTCCGGGAGCACCTCCCGATCGACGATGCGTTGTACGCTGCCGCGGGGCAACAGCAGGTAGTCCCCAAGGTCATTGGTCAGCAATTCCTGATTGCGGAAAACATGAAACCGGAACGGCAGCAGGTAATACATCGTCAATCTTTGAATTCGAATTCGACAAAGTCATCGTTGTTGGCGAAAGCCTTGGCATAAAGAATATTCCGCAGGTCTCGGGTTTCCGAAGCGATGATCGCCCGGTTTTTATAATCGACAAAATCTGCGCTCAGTCTCTTTCGGATCTTATGGAATGCCTCCTGCGTGATCGGATTCGAAGCCGAAAGGATAATCGTCTGAACGGTCGTACCCGGGGTGTTTCGCCGGGTGATTATGTAATCGCCCGCCCACCAATACAGTACTTTATCGATGACGGATTCGTTGTAAATCGACTTGTCGACGTTGAGTACGACCTCACCTTGTGGATTCAATTCAATGTCGGTCATTTTGTTTTTTCAGAAAATAAAACGTTTGTGCATCGACCGTTCCCGTCGTATCGATACCGATACTATCTTGAAATCTTTTCAACGCCGTTTCAATCGCTGTGTCGAACAGTGTTTCGCCTTTGACAAACGGTTCTTCAAGAAATCCCTTGTCTATCAGGATGTTTTTCAGTTGGGTTACATCCGCGCCCCGCATCTCCTTTTTCAAGACCCGATCTCCCAAATTGTAAACTTTGGGAACCCACGTTTGCAATTGGGTAATCGTAGCATTTCCGGCAATACCGTCTTGCGACAAACCCGCATCTTTTTGGAAAGCCCTCACGGCATTTCTGACCTCCGAATCATAGACTACATACCCCAAATAGTTCGTACCGACAGACGATCGTGCAATATATTTGTGCTTAACCAATAAATCGGTCAGTGCTTTGACATCCGCCCCGTAGGTATTTATTGAGAGGGTTCTCGAACCGAGGGTATAATCGGCCGGCGATACGGAGGATGACGACGTATTTCCGGAGGTAGTAGCGGACGAATAATGGGAATAATGGGACGATCCCGACCGATGAGAACTGTGTGATCTGTGCGAACTATGACTGCGATGTGAACTGTGGCTTCGGTGTCCTGACAACGCATAGGTATCGTCCGAATTCAGATGCAGCAACATCTTGATGCTTCCGTTTTTAGACGACTCTCCGTATTCATCCGTGGCGTCATCGGACGGATTGTCCGAAAACTGGTAGGTCGGCATTGCTTCGGCTCCGTAAGTGTTCGCCAAGGTCGCCATGGACGAAACAATAACTCCTTTAAGGAGTTTTTTGAGGCGCGATCTCATGGAGTAAAAATAGTAGTTATATTGCAAATATACAATAAATTATTTATTGCAGGCCGTTTACGTCTTGTAAAATGAACCATTTTCACTATATTTGGATAAACTTTCGTTTTTACTTTTCGTAGGACGGGCAGGATATCACAAAATTCGTAAAATGAAATACCCGATTGCATTTATCGATACCGAGATCGAGCCGAAGAGCCGACAAATACTCGATATCGGCGGTGTTAGAAGCGACGGATGCGAATTCCACAAAAAATCTTTTTCGGAATTCGTATCGTTTCTCAGCGGCACCCAATTCGTTTGTGGGCATAATATCCTCAATCATGATATAAAATATATCGGCAGCGCTTTACAGGATGCAGGAATAAATCCGGCCGATGTCATTGATACCTTGCCACTCTCTCCGTTGCTTTTCCCGACGAAACCTTATCATGCACTCCTGAAAGACGACAAACTGCAAACGGACGAGGTCAATAACCCGTTGAACGATTCGGTCAAAGCCCGGTGTTTATTCCATGACGAAATCGCGGCTTTTCAGCGGAAAGACGATCTTCTTAAAGAGCTATTTTTCGGATTGCTGGGGAATACGCCGGAGTTTCAGGCTTTTTTCCGTTTTATTTCCTATGCGTCCGAGAAAACAGATCTCGAAGATTTGATCCGTCAGAAATTCGAGGCGGAAATTTGCATACATGCCGATTTGGCAGGAATGATCGCAAAACATCCGATTGAATTGGCTTATTGCCTGTCATTGATCGATTCTCTGGTGCGTCATCGGAAAACGCATTCCATTACTCCGCCTTGGGTCTTGAAAAATTATCCGCATGTCGAGCGCATCATGTTCCGGCTGCGCAATACCCCTTGTGTCGAAGGTTGTCCGTACTGCAATAGCGCACTGGATATTCATAAAGGACTGAAACACTGGTTCGGATTCGATTCTTTCCGATGTTATGCCGGCGAACCTTTGCAGGAGAATGCGGTCCGGGCCGCTGTGGATAACAAATCCCTGCTGGCTGTTTTTCCGACCGGCGGCGGAAAGTCGATTACGTTTCAGCTCCCGGCCCTGATGAGCGGAGAAAACGCCAAGGGTTTGACGATCGTAATATCGCCGTTACAATCGCTTATGAAAGATCAGGTCGATAACTTGGAAAAAGCCGAGATTACCGATGCTGTTACCATCAACGGGTTGCTCGATCCGATCGAAAGGGCGAAGTCGTTCGAACGGGTGGAAGACGGATCGGCATCCATTCTTTACATTTCTCCCGAATCGCTGCGTTCGCGAACGATCGAACGGTTGATTTTGGGGCGGAATGTCGTGCGATTCGTGATCGACGAGGCGCACTGTTTTTCTGCATGGGGACAAGATTTCCGCGTCGATTATCTATATATCGGCGATTTTATTCGATCGATTCAGGAAAAGAAGAATATGGCCGAGCCAATTCCCGTTTCCTGTTTTACAGCTACGGCGAAACAAAAGGTCATCGAGGACATCCGAAGTTATTTTCGGGAGAAACTTTCGCTCGAATTCGAGGTGTTCGCTTCGAAAGCCTCTCGGACGAATCTGCACTTCAAGGTGTTGGTCCAGACGGATGCGGCGCAGAAATATCAGACTTTGAGGCGCCTGCTCGAAGCTAAGAGTTGTCCGACGATCGTCTATGCTTCGCGTACGCATCGGGCGACAGAGTTGGCGAGATGTTTGACCCGCGACGGATTCCCGGCCCGGGCTTATCATGGCAGGATGGACACCCGGGAGAAAACGGCGAATCAAAATGCCTTTATAGCCGGTGAATTTCAGATTATGGTCGCGACATCGGCTTTCGGAATGGGCGTCGATAAAAAGGATGTCGGTATGGTCATTCATTACGACATATCCGACTCTTTGGAAAATTACATTCAGGAAGCAGGCCGGGCCGGACGTAACGAACGCATCGAGGCGGAGTGTTATGTCCTGTTCAACGAAGACGATTTGAATAAACACTTTGTTCTTCTCAATCAGACCAAACTCTCGTTCAAGGAGATTCAGCAGGTTTGGAAGGCGATCAAGGAGCTCGCCCGATTCCGTTCCACGGTGTCGAATTCGGCATTGGAGATTGCACGCAAAGCGGGGTGGGATGACAGCGTCCCGGAAATCGAAACTCGGGTAACTACGGCAATCTCGGCTTTGGAAGATGCCGGTTATCTGAAACGCGGCCAGAATATGCCGCGAGTTTTTGCCAACAGCATTCGCTCGAAAACAGCGCAGGAGGCGATTGAGAAAATACGGGCATCCGCACGTTTCGACGGGAAACAGCAGGAATATGCAGTGCGGATTATCAAGAAGCTCTTTTCGAGCAGAAGCCGCAAGCAATCCGATGACGAGGTGGCGGAATCGCGGATCGATTATATCAGCGACCATCTGGGAATCAAGAAGGAAGAGGTGATAAACGTAGTGAATCTGATGCGTGAAGAGGAGATTTTGGCCGATGCAAAAGATCTGACGGCATTCATCAAAAGAAGCGAGTCCCGCAATCGGTCTCTTCTGATCGTAAAGGAGGCTTATTGGATCGAGAGTTTCTTGCTCGACATGTTCGACAATCCGGAGAAAGTCTTTTACCTGAAAGAAATCAACGAAAAAGCCGTAGCTGCGATACACGATGCGGCTCTAAAAGAGATAAATATCACCCTGAATAAGATAAAGGTCATACTGAATTTCTGGGCGATAAAGAATTGGATCAAGCGTAAAAGTCCGGCGTTTTCCAAGGATCAAGTACTGATTACATGGATGCAGCCGAAAGAGACTTTCCGGGAAAAAATGAAGTTGCGCCATGATTTGGCGAAATTCATCGTCGGATTTCTTTATGACAGAAGCTCTGAAAATACCGGGGTAGACAAGGAGGAGGCCTTCGTAGAATTTTCAGTTCTCGAATTGAAAGACGCTTTCGAAAGATCGATCGAAGCATTCGGACGAAAAATTTCTCAGGAAGAGGTCGAAGACACATTATTCTATCTTTCCCGAATCGAGGCTCTCAAAATCGAGGGCGGCTTCTTGGTCATCTACAACAGACTGATGATCGAACGGCTTGAAAAAGACAACAAGAAACGCTATAAACTCGAAGATTACCAGAAACTCCTGCGATTCTATGAAAACAAGATTCAGCAAATTCATATCGTTGGGGAATATGCCCAAAAGATGCTTGCCGGTTCGGAGGACGCACTGAAGTTTGTGAACGATTATTTCGCATTAAATTATGCGTCGTTTCTCAATTTGTATTTCAAAGGCAGTCGGCAATCTGAGATAAAACGGAATATCACTCCGGCCAAATACAGGCAACTTTTCGGCGAACTCTCTCCTGCGCAATTACAAATTATTCGGGATCAGGAGTCGAAATATATCGTAGTTGCAGCCGGCCCCGGAAGCGGTAAGACCCGGGTTTTGGTACATAAATTGGCATCCCTGATGCTCATGGAGGATGTCAAGCACGAGCAGTTGCTCATGCTTACTTTTTCACGGGCGGCGGCTACCGAATTCAAGAAGCGGTTGCTCAAATTGATCGGCAACGCCGCCAATTTCATCGAGATAAAAACCTTCCATTCCTATTGCTTCGATCTGCTGGGGCAAATCGGCAGTCTGGAAAAAGTCGACAATGTTTTGAAATGCGCCGTCGAACGCATCGAGAAAGGGGATGTGGAATTGAGTCGCATTACAAAAAATGTATTGGTTATCGACGAAGCGCAGGATATGAACGAAGATGAGTTCGCGCTGATCGAAGCTCTTATCAAGCATAACGACGATATGCGGATTATTGCAGTCGGGGATGATGACCAAAGTATTTATGAATTCCGGTATGCGAGCCCCCGATATTTCAAAAGGCTTATTCGGGAGTACGGAGCCATGAAATACGAACTGATTGAGAATTTTCGCAGCAAAAGCAACCTCGTCGATTTCACGAATCAATTCGTTACACGCATTCGTCATCGGTTGAAAGAAAATCCGATTATCGCCAAACAGACGGATAACGGGAAAGTTAAAGTAGTCCGTTATAAGAGTGAAAATCTTATTGAGCCGCTGGTGAAAGATATTCTTTCCACCGAACTTCGCGGAAGCGTTTGTGTGCTTACGTATACGAACGACGAGGCCTTGCAGGTGTCAGGGCTTTTGCTTAAAAACGGGATGCCGGCAAGGTTGATTCAGGATAATAGCGGATTCAGCCTGTTGAAACTCGATGAGATCAGTTTTTTTCTTTCCCGGTTACATTCGGTGGAAGATATTTTTCTGATCGACGATGCGGTATGGGACCGGGCGAAGAAGGAGTTGCAGACCGTATTTCAGAACAGTAATAAACTGGAAAGTTGTTTGGGTTTAATTCGGGATTTTGAAACGATAAACCCTAAAAGAAGATACAAGTCCGATTTGGAGCTTTTTATCAGAGAGTCTAAACTGAATGATTTCTTCGGTGAAAGCGGAGAGACCATATTCGTTTCGACGATCCACAAGGTAAAAGGCAAAGAATTCGATCATGTTTTCTTGATGCTGAACAACTTCAATTTGTCCTCGGACGAAAAAATCCGACAATTGTACGTTGCCATGACAAGGGCACGACGGGAACTGACAATTCACCTGAATTCTGATTTCCTCGACGGCCTATCCTCGGAAAATGTTGAGCATATTGAAGATAAAAATAACTATCTGCCGCCGGAAGAATTGGCAATACACTTGACTCATAGTGATATATGGCTGGATTATTTCATTAATCGACAGTCGCAGATCGCTCCGCTCAGAAGCGGTGATACTTTGTATGTCAGGGGAGACGAATGTTTGGATGGAAATGGACAATCCGTGTTGAAATTTTCTCGAAATTTTATGTCGAAACATTATGAAAGGCTGCACAGACAAGGATACGAATTAAAGCGCGCAATGGTAAATTTCATAGTCAGCTGGCAGAGCGAGAAAGCTGCAAAAGAGATAAAGATCATATTGCCCGAACTCTTCTTTAAGAAGAAAATAAGTGAATGATTGTCTTTGTCGCGATGATTCGGCTGCATTTCTTTCATCATAACTGACCCGTAAACGGTTCGAGCATCTTGTGTTTTGACGAACAAGAACCTTGTATGCCTGAGAAAATGGAATATCCATGCGTTAGCATGCCGCACTTTTTAGCAAATTTGTTAGATCCGTTTTATGTATTTTGCAATTGGTTATTTGAAATGCGGTGTTTGAACGCAATAGGTTGAAAAAAGACCGTTGCCTTCTCGTTGCCTATTCTTATATATGAATATGTAACAACTTGATTCGCAAGGTAGTTGTGCCGCTTTAATCTCGTTTCCGCTCGAAGGAACGCGCACGGAACCGCAAATCCGTATCGAAACGGTCGATATCGTCACCTTAGCTGGTATTATTGGAACATTCGGGTGGAAAGGACCGCCGTTCTCGAAACGAAAAATGCGCAGTTCAATATCTTTCGTGCGAACCGTCTCGAACGGGGCCGCGCGCACAAAATCGCCCGCAAGCATTTCGATTACTTTTTTACGAACGGATCGGCTTTTCTGGACGAGGCCGAACGCCTGAGGTCGGAAGAAAAAACGATATTAGCGGCCGTACAGCTCTCGTATGCGGGGCAGTTTCTACTGCGGGCCGAGGAGACGGTGTTTTTCGGAAGTTTCGCGCACACCTCCAATATGATGACGAGTTTCAAACGGACAAGAACCTATTCGAGAAGATTGGTCAAGATGTTCAATCCGGTCAACGAAGGCAACCGGTTGTTTCTCGAAACGCTTTCGAGCCTCAAGCGGGAGGTGCGCGAAAATACGATCGCCATCAGCGAAAAGCGTTTCCGCTGGTATGCGGGCAATCTGCGGAATTTGCAGCAGATCGTCCGCGAATCGTGCGAAAACCATCTGTTTTATTTGGTGCACGACAAGTCGCGGCAACAAATGGAGTCGGAAGCCATCGAGAAAATATGTGCCGACTTGGCTCTTCAGGACACAGCCTCGGAAACCGCCGATGACTGCGGTTCTGAAAATCCGAATCCCGGCGACGGGACCGAGACCGCCTGAATCGACCCCTCGTCAATAGTGCGCACTGCATCTTTGGTTTCAAGCCAGCCGATGATAACGATCGTACCGTAGATCCATAACTCATGCGCTTCGACACTACACTTCCCCATCCGCTTCCGGAGATCGATCCGGCGCTTTTCGACGAACTGCTCGACGAATCCAAACGTTTCGTCGACAGCCTTGATTGTCGGGTCCAGTCCGACGAACTGCCGGCGCGGTTTCTCGACTTCTGGCTGCTGCCCGTTGCCCGCAGCGAGACCGAGCGCAGGCGATTCGCCGCACTTTACAAGTCGAACGAAGAGTGCGTTCTGCTGCAACTGCCGCTCCATCTCTTCGATTATGTTTACGGCAAGCGGTTCGACCTGCCGCCTATGCCTGTCGAGGCGGATTGCACCCCCGTGTTCCGGGCCGACGTGGAGTTGTTTCAAAAACATTTCCATCAATTCCACGTGCTGTTGCAATACATTCGGATCATGAATGAAATAGACTTGGTGCAGTTCATGCGCCGGTTCGACATTTTCGAAATCGAGGCGTACGACGAAGTGATTGCATCCGTGCTGAAAGACTGGAACGAATATATGATCCGGATATTGTCCGAGGCACGTTAGCGCTTTGCCATGAAGGAAAAAACGATGAACGTCTATTGGGAACGAATCGAGCGCATACTTGCCGAACAGGGCATGTCGATCAACGGTTTCGCCAAATATATCGGATTGCCGCGCGGCGAAAACCTCTGCCAGATCAAACGGGGGAACAACAGAATCAGTCTCGGCGTAGCACGTCGCATTCACGTCCATTTTCCGCAGTATGCAATATCGTGGCTGCTGACCGGAGAGGAAGGGAGTATGCCTGCACTGCGTGTGGAAACCGTACATCTTACATGGCTTCCCTATTATGAATCGATAGAGGATACGTCGTCGACGCTGCTGCCGATTCCGACCTTTCTAAGCAAAGGGGCACAGATGATTCTGTGCTGCAAAGACGACCGTGAACAACGGATGGGATTCATGCCTCGCCCCGTGCTGCTGTTTCGCCGCATCGAGCTGTGCGAAATGGACGAAAACAACTCGTATTATATTGTGACTGACAAATTACAGGGGGTGTTTACAATTCGAGCGGATGCCCCCGGCTTATTGCGACTGGGAAGCGTATGGGATACGTATATTGCGGAGATTCTCACGATCGATATCCGCGGCGTATGGTATGTCTGTAACTTCATTGCAGATATGGAGTAATTCCGATACGCTATGAAGAGGCCTTTTGAGGAAGATGCAGAACATGAAGATTCGTAGTTTATCTGAAAAATTCTTGCATTTTCTCGGATTTGCCTGTTTCCAAAATTATTCGTATCTTGCAGAAAGTTATTTGAAATGCGGAATTTGAACGCAATAGCCTGAAAAGAGACCGTTGCCTTCTCATTACCTATTCTCCTATACAAAAATGTAACGACCTGAAGTATCAAGTCGTTACATCATTTTAATACCGCTCCTTTATAGAGGGGACTTTTCATCATACGATTATTTGCGCCACAGGCGCGACATCTCTTCGAGGGTCTTGCCCTTGGTCTCGGGCACCCATTTCATCACGAAGACGGCCGAAGCGAGGGCCATCAATGCGTAGATGCAGTAGGTGCCGCCGATGCTCCAGGCGCTCATCGACGGGAAAGTCGCCGAGACCAGGAAATTCGAAATCCACTGCGCCGCCACAGCGATGGCCACAGCCTGCGAACGGATCGTGTTGGGGAAAATTTCGGCGATCAGCACCCAGCAGATCGGGCCCCACGACATCATGAACGACGCCGTGTAGATGATGATGAAGACCAGGGCGGCCAAGCCGATCGTTCCCGAGAAGGAGAGGATCGCCAATGCCGTCATGCCGATCATCATACCCACCGAGCCGATAATGAGCAGCGGACGGCGGCCCACCTTGTCGACCGTGAAGATCGCCACGACCGTGAAGACGATGTTGACGATACCCATCACGACGGTCTGCAACATCGAGGCGTCGCCCGAGGCGCCCATATTCTCGAAGATGCGCGGTGCGTAGTAGAGCACGACATTGATGCCGATGGCCTGCTGGAAGAACGACAGCAGCACGCCGATCACGATCACGGCGGTGCCGTAGGCGAAGAGCCGTTCGGTCTTCTCGTGGACCGTCTGGCGGATTTCATCGTGGATGGCACGTGCCTCGGCGGCTCCGTTGATGCGTGTGAGTACCTTCAAGGCCTGCTCGTCATGCCCCGTGAGGGTCAGATAGCGCGGCGTTTCAGGTACGAGCAGAATCAGCAGAAAGAACGTCGCGGCGGGGAATGCTTCGGAGAGGAACATCCGGCGCCATCCGATGGAAACCATCGCCGTCTGGATCGCTTCGGTCGTATCGCCCAGGTGGTTGCGGATCAGGTAATTCACGAAGTAGACCACCAGCATGCCGAAAATAATGGCGAACTGGTTGCACGATACGAGCGTTCCGCGGATGCGGGCGGGTGCGATCTCGGCGATATACATCGGACAGACGGCCGAGGCGAGTCCTACGCCGATACCGCCCAGGATGCGGTAGAGGTTGAAGACGACGAGCAACGTGCCCGAAGCCTGTCCGTAGGGCAGGATGCCGCTTTCTGGGCACCACGAGCCGACGGCCGAGACGAAGAATAACAGCGCCGCGACGACGAGCGACCGTTTGCGGCCGAGGCGCGAGGCGAGCATTCCCGAAATGGCACCGCCGATGACGCAGCCGATGAGGGCGCTCGATGCCGTGAATCCGTGCATCCAGGAGGTGTAGTCGAAATCCGTGGCCGACCGGAAGAAACGGTCGAGCGCCTGTTCGGCACCCGACACGACGGCCGTATCGTATCCAAACAGCAGTCCGCCGATGATCGCCACCAGGACGATCGAGAAAAGGTAGGCGCGGCTGCCGGTTTGTTGGTTGGAAGTCATGGTTGTAGGTTTTAGGTGGTTGGCATTGTCCGGATTCCGCCTTTCTGCCGAAGCGAGGCCGGGACCGGAAAAGATATCGGGACCGGCAACGCACTCCGGTCCCGATACGTCGGATTAGATATACATGTTCACGAGGGCCTCGTAGAGCTCCTGCTTGCCGCTGCGGCGAGCGGGTTCACCGTTCTTGCGGGCATAGTCGGCCACCTGCTCCAGCGTGAGTTTGCCCTCCTCGAAGGCCTTGCCCTCGCCGGCGTCGTACGACGCGTAGCGTTCGGCGAGCATCTTCTCGTAGGGCGAGTTTTCGAGAATGTCGGCGGCGATGAGCAGCGCGCGGGCCATGACATCCATCGCGGCGATATGGGCGATGAAGATATCTTCGAGGTCGGTCGAGTTGCGGCGCGTCTTGGCGTCGAAGTTCGTACCGCCGCCCTGCAAACCGCCGCCGCGAACGATCACCAGCATGGCCTGCACCATCTCGTAGAGGTCGATCGGGAACTGGTCGGTGTCCCAGCCGTTCTGGTAGTCGCCGCGGTTGGCGTCGATCGAACCCAGCATGCCGGCATCTACGGCGCACTGCAACTCGTGTTCGAAGGTGTGGCCGGCGAGCGTAGCGTGGTTGACCTCGATGTTGACCTTGAAGTCCTTATCCAGGCCGTGGGCGCGCAGGAACCCGATGACGGTCTCCGTGTCGACGTCGTATTGGTGCTTCATGGGCTCCATCGGCTTGGGCTCGATCAGGAAGTTACCCTGGAAGCCTTTCGAACGGGCATAGTCGCGGGCCATGCGGAGCATCGTGGCCATGTGCTCTTTCTCGCGCTTCATATCGGTGTTCAGCAGCGACATGTAACCCTCGCGTCCGCCCCAGAACACGTAGTTCTCGCCGCCCAGCTCGATCGTAGCGTCGATGGCGTTCTTGATCTGCAACATAGCGCGTGCTGCGGTGTCGAAATCGGGGTTCGTCGAGGCACCGTTCATGTAGCGGCCGTTCGAGAAGACGTTGGCCGTGCCCCACAGCAGTTTGATGCCCGTTTCGGCCTGCTTCTGCTTGGCGTAGGCGACGATCTCCCGGAGGTTCTTCTCGTACTCCTCGGCCGTGGCGGCTTCGTCCACCAGGTCGACGTCGTGGAAGCAATAATACTCGATGCCGATCTTCTGCATGAACTCGAATCCGGCGTCCATCTTGGCCTTGGCGCGCTCGATGGGGCAGGCCGATTCGTTCCAGGGGAAGCTCTTCGTGCCGCCGCCGAACTGGTCGCCGCCCTCGGCGCAGAGGGTGTGCCACCAAGCCATCGAGAAGCGCAGCCAATCTTTCATCTTGCGGCCGGCTACCACCTGCTCGGGGTTGTAGTAACGGAAAGCCATCGGGTTCTTCGAATCCTTGCCTTCGAAAGCGATCTTTTCAACGGAAGGAAAATAGGTTTTTGCCATAGTTTTGTTATGTTTTAGGTGAATTTTAAGTATTAGAGACTCTTGACTCTGTTTTTGCTTTTGTCGGTCGCGGCCTCGCGGCCTTTGGCCGCGTTTACAAATCTGACACTCTTCTTAATTATGAATTCTTAATTGCTCTTTCCAGGCCCGGTAAGCGGCTTCGAGCGCCTCGCGGTCGGCCTCGACGGGTTCGACGACCTCCAGGCGTCGCAGCGATGCGAAAGCCTCCTCGCGGCTTCGGTAGAAACCGGCTCCGAGCGCCGCACCGCGGGCCGCACCCAGTGCGCCGTCGGTGTTGAAAAGCTCGATGCGGGCCCCGGTGAGCGTCGCCAGCGTCCGGCGGAAGAGGGGCGAGAGGAAAAGATTGGCCTGTCCGGCCCGGATCACGTCGGGACGCAGCCCCATTTCGCGCATGATGTCGATGCCGTAGCGGAACGAATAGGCGATGCCCTCCTGCGTGGCACGGATCAGGTGCGCCGTGGTATGACGGTTGAGGTCGAGCCCCACGAAGGCGGCTCCCGTGACCTTATTCTCCAACACGCGCTCGGCACCGTTGCCGAACGGCAGTACCAACAGCCCGTCCGATCCGGCCGGAACGCTTTCCGCGGCACGGTTCATCGCAGCATAGTCCATCGTCTGCTGCACGACGTGGCGGCGCAGCCACGAATTCATGATGCCCGTACCGTTGATGCAGAGCAGAATGCCGTAGCGAGGCGCCTGCGTGCGGTGGTTGACGTGTACGAAGGTGTTAACGCGCGACAGCGGATCGGCTTTCGGGGTGTCCACCACGCCGTAGACTACACCGCTCGTGCCGCCCGTCGCGGCGATCTCGCCTGCCTCCATGACATTGAGCGAGAAGGCGTTGTTGGGCTGGTCGCCGGCCCGATAAGCGATCGGCGTGCCGGCCGGGATGCCCAAGAGCCGTTCGGTCGCCTCGTCCGTGCGGGCGCAGATGCCGATCGAAGGTCCTGCTTCGGGGATCATCGCATGCGGAATGCCGTAATGATCGGCGACGAAATCGGCACGGCGCTCCTCCTTGAAGTCCCAGAGAATCTGCTCGGAAAGGCCGCTCACACTGGTGGCGATCCGTCCCGAGAGGCGGTAGGCGACATAATCGCCCGGGAGCATGAATTTGTCGATGCGGGCGAAGGTCTCCGGCTCGTTGCGGGCTACCCAGGCGAGTTTCGACGCCGTGAAGTTGCCCGGCGAGTTGAGGGCATGTTCGAGGCAGTATTCGCGACCGATCGTCTCCAGCGCCTCGGCGCCGATCTCCACGGCCCGCGAGTCGCACCAGATGATCGCCTTGCGCAAGGGGGTTCCCGAGCTGTCGAGGCAGACGAGTCCGTGCATCTGATAGGTGATGCCGATGCACGCCACGTCGCGCATGTCGTGGCCCGCGGCTGCGATTTTGCGGATGCCTTCGGTGACGTAGCGCCACCACATTTCGGGGTCCTGTTCGGCCCATCCGGCGTGCGGCGCGTCGATGGGCATCTCCTGCGAAGGATTGGTCGACGAGGCTACGCATTCGCCCGTGGCGATCTCCAGCAGGGAGACCTTGACGGACGAGGAGCCGATGTCGATGCCTAAACTTTTCATGATAAGGTCGGTTGAGTTTCGGTATAATGGTCAATAGCGCCAGTTGTCGATAAATCCCAAGCGCAATTTCTCTTTGACCGCTTTTTTGTAGGCGGCACGGTTGAAGACGTAGTATTGCGCCGGTTTGTGGGCCACGCCCTGCTCGTGTTCGGACGTGGGACAGAGAAATCCCGAGGCGAGAATCTTCTTGCGGAAATTGCGGTTGTCGATCTCGATGCCCAGCACCGCGCCGTAGAGCGTCTGCAACTGGCGGATGGTGAATTTGCGGGGCAGCAGCTCGAACGCTACGGGCGACTGGCACATCTCGCGGCAGAGCAGCGTCAGCGCCGCCGAGAGAATCTGTTTGTGGTCCATCGCCAGGCGTACGATCGACTCTACGGCGACCCACTGCGCCCCCTTGGCCGTGGTGTAGGCTACCGTACGGTCGTCGAGCTTCACCAGGGCGTAGTAGCCCACCGTCACGACCCGTTCGGAGTGGGTTCCGTGGTGTCGGTTGATCCACTTCAACTCCTCGCCGCTGACGCGCGCCGGGTCGGAGAAGATATCGATCTGCTTCAGATAGACCTTCCTTAGGCCCGTAGCCTCCTCCAGCACGCGGATCGCCGCATTGGGCAGCGTCTCGTTTTCGAGAATCATCGCGCCGGGGAGTTTCAGCCGGTCGAGCTGCGTATCGGGTGCGTAATAGCGCCGTTCGATGAGCAGCACCTTGAGGGTACGGCCGTCGAATCCGAATACGGCGCAGTCTACCGACAGCGATTGATTCATCTGAATGGACATCGTAACTGGTTCTGGTTCCGATTGTAAAATTAGCAATAAGGCCGCTGAAATGCAAACTTATCGTAAATCTTACGCTAACTATCCGGCCGCACCGCGGTGCTACGGACCCCGAAAGCCGTTTTTCGCCCCGTCGGATAACGTGTTTTTTACGTTAACCCCTGTCGGTCGGTCCTGCAAACGACGGGCCCTTTTCCCTGTATGGGAAAAGGGCCCGAAAAGATGGGGTTCGTCTCTCTTAGCAGATGCCGAAGCGGTAGACGATCTTTTCGCAATAGGTCTCGCCCGGATGCAGCAGCGGCGAGGGGAAATCGGCATGATTTACGGCATCGGGGTAGTTCTGGCATTCGAGCGCTACGCCGTCGTGGTCGGCATAGCGGCCGCCCGTCTTGGTCTCGGGACATCCGCCTGCGAGCCAGTTGCCCGTGTAGACCATCACGCTGGGCTGCGAGGTCAGCACTTCGACCTTACGGCCCGATTTCGGATCGCGCAGACATCCTGCTACGGCGAGGATGTGTCGCTTCCAGCCGTCGATCGGGAAGGGGTGGTCGTAGCCCCGGAAGTCGCGGATATGGTTGAACTCCGAGTCGATGCCCTCCCGGAAAGCCCGGAACCGGCGGAAATCCTGCGGCGTGCCGGTAACGTCGAGACGCTCGCCCGTCGGAATCTGACGCTCGTTCATTTCCAGAATTTCCGAGCAGTTGAGTTGCAGCTCGTGGTCGAGAATCGAACCGCTGCCGTCCCCCGAGAGGTTGAAATAGACATGGTTCGTGAGGTTGACCACCGTGGTCCGATCCGTGCGTGCCAGGTAGGTGATCTCCAGCGCATTGTCGTCGTCGAAATCGAACACGGCCTCGACGCAAAGTTCGCCCGGATAGCCCTGGTCGCCATCCTCCGAGGTGAGGGACATGACCACGCGGTTGGTCTCCACACGGCTCTCCCAGACCCGGTTGGCGAAGTTTTTCGTGCCGCCGTGCAGGTGGTTGGGACCGTTGTTGACCTCCAACGCATACTCCTCGCCCTCGACCGTCATGCGGCCGTAAGCGATGCGGTTGGCACACCGTCCGACGCTCTTGCCCGAGGCGGCTCCGTCGTAGAAATACCCTTCGGGGTGTTTGTAGCCCAGTACGACGTCGGCCAAGCGGCCTTCGCGGTCGGGCATCTTCGCCGCGACGATGGCGGCACCGAAATTCGAGAGCTGCACTTCGGCGCCTGCGCCATTGCGCATCGTGTAGAGGATGATCGCCTCTCCTTCCGGGGTCATGCCCCAAACGTGCTGTTCGATCTGGATCATAATGGGTTGTTTTAGGTTGTTGCTGTTTTGGGTTCGGGTAGTGCAGTTCGCTTTGCAGCTCATAATGTCCGGCTTTTTGCCGGGCACAGTTCGTCACCATTTCCTCTAATATCCGACTCTTAGTCGGGCTGTTCGGCGCCGGGGATGGCGGCGAACTGCACCGTCAGTGCTATACTTCCAAAACCCGTCTTCGGCGGCAGGGCAGGTTTTAGGTCCGACCTTGCGGTCTGAAAGACCGCGCGAGCCGTAGCCTCCCCCTGGCGGAGGCTCGCTTTAGTCCGGGGACAGATGACCGCAAAAAGCAAATTCTGCTGCTATTTCCCCATAGGACCCGGCTCTTAGCCGGGCTCGCCCCGCAGGCTACGGCCCGCCACGCTCCCGACCGCCTCGGATGAATTTTGAAAGCGAAATACCTTTCGCTTATTCCGCCGGCTGGAGCGTCTCCAGGATGCGGTCGATGCGGCGCAGGGTCTCCTCCTTGCCGATGAAGGTCGTGACGTCGTACATGCCCGGGCCCTTTCCGGCACCGACCAGCGCCAGGCGCAATGTGTTCATCACCTGGCCCATGCCATAGCCCTTCTGCTCGATCCAGCCGTGAACGATACGTTCGGTATTTTCCAGCGAGAAGTCGTCGATCGACGCCAATACCTCGCGCAACTCGCGCAGGATGGCGGGATTCTGTCCCTTCCAGTATTTGCGGGTCTGCTTCTCCTCGTAGCTTTCGGGCGCCGTGAAGAAGAACGACGTAAGGTCCCACAGGTCGGTGGTGAGTTGTGCGCGCTCCTTCATGATGCCGGCGGCGCGTCCGGCCAACTCGTCCGAAACCTCGATGCCGTGGCTGCGCAGGATCGGCTGGCAGGCGGCGGCCAGCTCGGCGTCGCTCTTGCGGTGCATATATTGGGCGTTGAACCACTTGGCTTTGTCGGGTTGGAACCGGGCGCCCGATTTCGAGACGCGTTCCAGCGAGAAACCGTCGATCAATTCCTGCATCGTGAACAATTCCTGCTCCGTGCCGGGATTCCAGCCCAGCAGCGCCAGCATGTTGATGAAGGCCTCGGGGAAATAACCGTCCTCGCGGTAGCCGCGCGACGTTTCGCCCGTCGCGGGCGATTTCCAGAAGAGCGGGAAGACGGGGAAGCCCATCTTGTCGCCGTCGCGCTTGGAGAGTTTGCCGCCGCCCGTGGGTTTGAGCAGCAGCGGCAGGTGCGCGAAAGCGGGTTGGGTCTGCTCCCATCCGAAGGCTTTATACAATAGGTAATGCAGCGGCAGCGAAGGCAGCCACTCCTCGCCGCGAATGACGTGCGAGACCTCCATCAGGTGGTCGTCGACGATGTTCGCGAGGTGATACGTGGGCAGCGCATCGGCCGATTTGTAGAGTACCTTGTCGTCCAGCGTCGAGGTGTTGACCTCCACGTGCCCGCGGATCAGGTCGTCCATCGCTACGGTTTCGTTCTCGGGCATCCGGAAGCGGATGACCCACTGGTCGCCGCGGTCGATGCGGGCACGAACCTCCTCGGCCGGAAGGGCCAGCGACGTGGCGAGCTTCTCGCGCACGGCATAATTGTAAGCGAACGTTTCGCCGCGGCCTTCGGCCTCCTTGCGCAGTGCGTCGAGCTCCTCGGCCGTATCGAACGCGTAGTAGGCCCATCCCGCCTCGACGAGTTGCAGGGCGTATTTGAGGTAGATTTCGCGCCGTTCGCTCTGACGGTAGGGAGCATGGGGGCCGCCGACACCGACGCCTTCGTCGATCTCGATGCCGCACCACTTCAGCGATTCGAGAATGTACTCCTCGGCTCCCGGTACGAAACGCTGCGAGTCGGTATCCTCGATGCGCAGGATCATCGTTCCGCCGTGCTGACGGGCGAAAAGGTAGTTGTAGAGCGCCGTACGGACGCCGCCGATATGCAGCGGTCCCGTGGGGCTGGGTGCGAAGCGCACCCGAACAGGTCTTTCCATATTTCGTTTGAGGGTTTATAGGGTTCCGAGTCCGGTTCGGTGTAAAATCGGATATATTTGCTTATCGGACCCGGTATTCGATCCGCATGGTGATGCGGGCTTTCTTGTTGCGCGACGAGGTGTTGAACGAACCTCCGGCCGAGAACTCCTCGTTGGAGTTGGCGCCCGTGATCTGGAAGACGCCCATGCGGGCCGAAGCGACCTTGCCGATCTTCGTGCCGGCATTGCGGGCGATCTTCTCGGCACGCGTGCGGGCATCGGCCGAAGCGGTCTCGATCAATCCCATCTTCACGTCGTCGAGCCTCGTATAGTAATAATCCGGAGCGTAGGCCTCGATCGAAACGCCCTGGGCGATGAGCGACGAGATTTCACGCGAGATGGTCTCGACCTTCTCGACCTCGGACGACTCTACGGTGAAACGCTGGCGCAGCTCGTAACCCGTGAAACGTTGTCCCGCCCAGCTGCCGTTGGCGTTGTAGACGGGCGAGAATTGTTTGTCCACGTTCACGAACTCGAAGACCACGGCTTCGGCCGGGAGCCCCTTCGCGGCGAGGTAATCCTGCACCTTCTTTTTGCTCTGCTCGATCTGGGCGTATCCCGTGGCGACGTTCTGCGCCTCGGCGGTGAGCGTGCCCGACCATACGATCAGATCGGAGGTGAATTCCGTTTCGCCCAGTCCCGTCACGACGACGGTATCCTGCGCGCGATATTTATAGGTATAGGCGCGCCCCAAAACGTAGGCGCTCAAAACGGCTGCGATGCCGAGGATGATGTACTTCGCGTATTTCATAGCGTATTCGGTGTTATATCGGTTGTATCTTATCGTCGGGCGTCAGACATTGAACAGGAAATGCATGATGTCGCCGTCCTGCACGACGTATTCCTTGCCTTCGATGCTCAGCTTACCCGCGTCGCGGCACGCCTTCTCCGATCCGAGCGATACGTAATCGTCGTACTTGATGACCTCGGCGCGGATGAAACCTTTCTCGAAATCGGTGTGGATCACGCCCGCCGTCTGGGGGGCCTTCATGCCGCGGACATAGGTCCACGCACGCGATTCGTCAGCACCGGTCGTGAAGAAGGTTTCGAGGTTGAGCAGTTTATAAGCCGATTTGATGAGCCGCGCGACTCCCGATTCCTTCAATCCGAGGTCGTCGAGGAACATTTGCCGCTCCTCGTAACTCTCCAATTCGGCGATGTCGGCCTCGGTCGCAGCCGCGATGACGAGCATTTCGGCTTTCTCGTCGGCGATAGCCGCACGCACCGCTTCGGTGTAGGCATTGCCCGTTACGGCACTCTTTTCGTCTACGTTGCAGACGTAGAGCACCGGTTTGTCGGTCAGCAGGTTCAGATCGGCCACCAACTTGCGGTCCTCCTTTTCGAGTTCCACCGTGCGGGCCGAAAGTCCCTGTTCGAGTACTGCCTTGTACTGCAATAACAGTTCCACAGCGCGTTTGGCGTTCTTGTCGCCACCCGACGTGGCCTGCTTCTGCGTCTTGGCGAGGCGGTTTTCGATGGTCTCGAGGTCCTTGAGCTGCAATTCGGTGTCGATGATCCCCTTGTCGCGCACGGGATCGATCGATCCGTCGACGTGGGTGATGTTGCCGTTGTCGAAGCAGCGCAGCACGTGGATGATGGCGTTCGTGTTGCGAATGTTGCCCAGGAACTTGTTGCCCAGGCCCTCGCCTTTCGAGGCGCCTTTGACCAAGCCTGCGATGTCGACGATCTCGATCGTCGTGGGAATCACCCGCTTGGGATTATCGATCTGAGCCAGGCGGATCAGCCGCTCGTCGGGTACGGTGATGACTCCGACGTTGGGATCGATCGTGCAGAAAGGAAAATTGGCGGCCTGTGCCTTGGCGTTGGACAGGCAGTTGAAAAGCGTCGACTTGCCTACGTTGGGCAGGCCCACTATACCGCATTGTAAAGCCATTATCGCTCGTTCGTTTTTGTGTCAGACATGGCGGTTCGCACCGCGTTTAAGTCCACAAAGATATGAATAAGCGAGGGCAATGCCAAATTTATTTGAGCATTGCCGAGCGGGAGTATCTTCGGCGCAGCCAAAGATACGAATAAGCCGAGCGAAAAAGCAAGCTCGCCTGCATTTTTTCCGAGACGCAGTATTTCCGGTGCAGTCCGCCTATGGCGTTTTTCCGCAGGCTGCTTACCCGCAATTTTACTACCCAAAACTGCAGGCGCCCCAGCCGCCGAAGATGGTCTTTTTCTGTAAATTGCGGCTCCGAGGAGCCGCGCGAACCGTAGCCTCTCCCGGCGGAGGCTCGCTATACTCACCCCGCAGGCTACGCCTCCGCCCCTTTCAACTGCCGAAGATGATTATTGCACGAAAATCGGCAACCGTCGCGTATTCATCCCCCATCGACCACGATCTCCGGCACAAAGGATGGAGTCTCCTAACCACCCTTCTAAAACCCTTTAAAATCGCATAAAGAGCCTTCCCATGCAGCATTGCAGCCCATTACGCACTACCAAGAACCGACACCCGGATTCGCTACACCGAAACTCACGGTCTCAGCCTATTCCAAGGGTCGACGCTCCGAACCCGAACCGAAAAAGGGTATCCGACCGAAATCGGATACCCTTTTCGAACGCCGGATGAGAAGGTCACCCCCACTCATCCGACGGATGATTACATCTTCTTGCCTACGTTGGTCTTCTTGGCGACCTTCGGAGCAGCGGCCTTCGCAGCTTTCGCAGCAACGACCTTCTTGGGAGCAGCCTTCTTGGCTTCGCCCTCGACAACGGTGGCCTCCTCTACGGCGTCGGTCTTCTTGGCTGCGCTCTTGCGCGAACGACGCGTCTTGGGTTTAGCCTCGGCAGCAGCGGCCGGAGCGACGCCCAGCGTGTAAGCCTCGTTGAAGTCGACGAACTCGATGATGCACATGTCGGCAGCATCGCCCAGACGGAAGCCCGTCTTCAGGATACGCGTGTAACCGCCCGGACGCTCGGCGATCTTCGGAGCGATCGTGCGGAACAGCTCCGTAACGGCCTCCTTCTGCTTGAGGTAGGAGAAAACGACACGACGCGAGTGGGTCGTATCCTCCTTGGCTTTGGTAACCAGAGGCTCAACGAACATACGTACGGCCTTAGCCTTGGCGAGCGTCGTCTCGATACGCTTGTGCAGAATCAGCGACGAAGCCATATTCGACATCAGCGCCTTGCGGTGTCCCGCCTGACGGCCGAGGTGGTTGAAATTCTTATTGTGTCTCATAA
>CANPHE010000006.1 GCA_947573795.1 uncultured Alistipes sp.
GCAGCAGGGCGATGCCGATGGCCATGTCGGAGTAGCCCGAGAAGTCGCAGTAGATTTGCAGCGCATAGCCGTAGATGCCCATCAAGCACTCGAATCCGGTGTAAAGCAGCGGTTCGTCGAAGATGCGATCGACGAAGTTCAACGAGATATAATCCGAGATAATCGCCTTCTTGAAAAGCCCCGTCAGGATCAGGAAGACCCCCATGCCGAACATTTCGCGGGTCACGACGACGGGATTGCGCCGGATCTGGGGGATGAAGTCGCGCGCCCGGACGATCGGCCCGGCGACCAGCTGCGGAAAGAAGGAGAGGTAGAACAGATAGTCGTGCCAGCGGCGGAGGGGTTTGAGCTGACGGCGGTAGACGTCGATCGTGTAGCTCATCGACTGGAAGACGAAGAACGAGATGCCGACCGGCAGGAAGATGTTGCGGAACTGGAGAAACCCTTCGCCGAAAAGCTGGTTGGCGATATCGGCCAGGAAGTTGGTGTATTTGAAATAGCCCAGCATCCCGAGGTTCACGGCGACGCTCAGGCCCACCAGCAGGCGGCGGAGCGTTTTTCGGGCCGTGCCGTCGATTGCCCGGGCGATCCAGTAGTCGCTCGTCGCCGCGGCGATGAGCAGCAGGAAATAGATGCCGCTGGATTTGTAGTAGAAGTAGAGCGAAAAGGCGATGACGTAAAGGATGCGGGCCGTCGCGGCGCGGCGCAACGATCCGTATATCAACAGAAAACCCGCGAAAAGGAATAGAAAAAGCCCGCTGCTGAAGATCAACGGCTTCGTGGCGTCGTAGAGCGCCAGCGCCCGGAGCTTTTCGGGCAGGGTTCCGTCCAGGAGCATCATGGTTGCAGGGGCTTTTCGGCGGCGGGGAGCAGCTGTCGGTCGAGCGTGGCACGGCGTGCCGAGTCGAGGATGCCCGGTTCGGCCTGCCGCTGTCGGGCCGCCTGTTCGTCGTAGACGGCGCGGACCTCGGCCGCGATGGCGTCGTAGAGCGCCCGGGCGACGCAGCGGCCTCCGGCGTAGTTGATGTGGGTGAAGTCCTTCCCGGCCCAGCCGTTGCGGACGAAATGCTCCATGCCTCCCTCGGCGCGCATGGCCTCGCTCGTGGGCCAGAATGCCGCCCCGGCGTTGCGCGCCGCCTGTCGCTGGTAGGCGGTCATCGGAGCCACGGCGTCCATCGGGCGGAATCCCGTGTCGCCCTTCACCGAGCGTTCGCTCACGCCCAACACCAGCACGGCGGCCGAAGGGAAACACTCGCGCACGAAGGCGATCATCTTCTCGATCTGCGCGGCGTAGGTCGTGTAGTTCTTCACCCCCTGCTGCATGATGTTGAGTCCGTATTGGAGCACCACCAGGTCGTAACGGATCAGGGCGTCGATCTGTGCGTTGACCGACGGATTGGTCCAGAACATCGCCTGTCCGTTGTTGCTGCGCACCGAGTAGTTGTCCACCGTCACGCCGTCGCCTTCGAACTGGGCGCCGTAGCCGACGAATCCTTCGCTGCCCTCCGGCAGGCGCAGGGCGAGCGAGCGGATGCGGGGTGCCCGGACGACGATCTGGCGGATGCCGCCGTCGCCCGAGACCGCGAATTCGCGGTGCAGCGAGTCGTCGAGCGTCACCTCCACGCGGCTGTCGCGGGGCGAGAGGAACAGGATGCGGGCCGTCGTGCAGCTGTCGAGCCGCTCGCGGAAATCGGTCGCCTCCCAGCGGGTCGAAGCGCCCGCGGCGGGCTGGCAGACCCACCCCGAGACGTAGAAATTGCTGCGCAGCGCTTCGGGGGCCGCCTTGCGCTGCATGATGTTGTAGGCCGTCCACCCCTTCGACTGGGTTTTGATGCTGCGGCGGAAGGCCGTCAGCGGCGAGGCCATCGGCGCGAAGCCCGCACCGCCGCCGCCATAGGTTTTCTGGAGCAGTTCGCGCAGGTCGGCCGTGAGAATGTCGCCCTCGATGAACGAGTCGCCCAGGACGGCGATGCGTACGGGACGGCGCGCCGCGAGGAGCGTATCGCAGAAGGCGCGGAAAGAGTGCGTCGCGGTCGTGTCGTAGGTCTCGATGGGGACCGAGGCCCGGCTCAACCGGGCCGTATCGGGGCACGCGGCCGGACGCCGGACGTCGGGCAGGGTCTCGGGGATACCCTCCTCGAGCGCTTCGCCGACGATCCATTCGAAGGTCGTCTCGGTGCGTTCGGGAAGCGTATCGGCCACGATGAGCTGGGCGACCTCCTCCATGTCGACCTCGTACTCCTCGGTGTCGAAGAGCTCGGGGGCGGCCTCGGGCTCCTCCTGGGGCGCATCGTCGAAGGAGAGCAGTTCCGAGAGGATGTTGGCACGCCGCAGTTTCACGTTGCCGACGCTCTGCGGCGGAATGAAACTCACGGCGACGAGCAGGGCGACGAGCACCAGCACGGCGATGCGGCTTTGGCGGCCGTAATCCTGTTGCGGGGTGTGCTTCATGGAGGGTTAATCGCGCCGTCCGAGAATCAGAAAGACGTAGTAGAGCACCGAGGCGATGGCGCTCAGTGCGGCGACGAGGTAGGTGCGAGCGGCCCACGAGAGCGCTTCCCGGGCTTGGGTCAGCTGAACGCCCGACATGGTGCGGCTGGCCTGCAACCACTCCAGGGCGCGGGCCGAAGCGTTATACTCGACCGGCAGCGTCACCAGCGAGAAAAGCGCCGACATGCCGATCAATCCCACGCCGATCCAGCACAGCAGTTCGTTGCGCGTCGAGGCGAGGATCACCAGGCCGAGCAGAATGACCCACGTGGCGGCCGACGAGGCGAACTGCACGACGGGCACTAACTGCGAGCGCAGCACGAGCGGCGCGTATCCGCGGGCATGCTGCACGGCGTGGCCGCATTCGTGGGCGGCGACGGCCGCAGCGGCGACGCTCGTCGACGAATATACCGAGTCGCTGAGGTTCACGGTCATCGTCTGCGGATTGAAATGGTCGGTCAGGTGGCCCTTGACGTGGGTCACCTTCACGTTGTGGATGTTGTTGTCGCGCAGCATCTTTTCGGCGACCTGCGCTCCGGTGAGCCCTCCGGGGAACTGCACCTGGGAGTATTTGCGGAAGACCGACTGCAATCGGGCCTGCACGATGTAGCCGACGATGCCGATCACGATCATCAGCAGGAACATGCCGCCCGTAGCGGCGGAGTAGTGGGCCTGTTCTCCGGCGTATCCGGCCTGGAGCAGGATGAAAAGCGGTTGTGTCATAATTCGTCGAATTTAACGGTTCAAATTCTTGCACCTTTTCCCGCCTCGGCATACCCCGAACAAGTTCGGCTCTGCACTCGGCTTATCGAAAACGTTCAAATTCTTGCACCTTTTCGCCCGAACGAGTTCGGTTGAAAAAGGTGTCTATCGGTTGCGGTGCGTGTAATAGGCCCCCGCCTGCTGCGCGGGCATCAGCACCATATCGTTTACGTTCATGTGCGCGGGCAGCTGCGCCGCCCATGCGATCGCCTCTGCAATATCCTCGCCGCGCAGGGGCTCGACCCCCTGGTAGACCTTCGCCGCACGTTCGCGGTCGCCGTGGAAGCGCACCTGCGAAAATTCGGTCTCGACCATCCCCGGGCGAATCTCCGTCACCTTGATGCCGTCGGCGAGCAGATCGGCGCGCATCGCTTGCGAGAGGGCATGCACGGCGTGCTTCGAAGCGCAGTAGACAGCGCCGTTCTCGTAGGGCTCCGTGCCGGCGATCGACCCGATGTTGAAGATGTGACCGCCGCCCGCGGCGACCATCTTCGCGGCGACGATGCGCGTGACGTAGAGCAGTCCCTTGACATTGGTGTCGATCATCGCGTCCCAGTCGTGCGGATCGCCGCGGTCGATGTGCTCCAGTCCCGCGGCCAGCCCGGCGTTGTTGACCAGGATGTCGATCCGCTCGATCGGCTCCAGGAAGCGGCGCACCTGTTCCGCGTCGCGCACGTCGAAGACGAGCGTCGTGCATTCGCCGCCCGCTGCCGCGATCTCTTGCGCAAGGGTTTCGAGCCGGTCGGCCCGGCGTCCCGTGGCCGTCACGGCATAGCCTTCGCGGGCCATTCTGAGGGCCGTCGCGCGGCCGATTCCCGAGGTCGCACCCGTGATGAGGAGCTGTTTTTTCATAAAACTACTATTGTATCGGGCAAAAATACGAAATATTGCTTTACTTTGCATAAATTTTACACGACAATAAATAGCGGGCAATTAGATACCGTTTGACTTTTTCGGTATTTTTGCCCCCCGGGACCTTGCGGGTTGCACCCGAAGCCCCTCCCGAGGGAGGGGTTTGGGGTGGGGTCAGAATGATAAACGCGGCCAGGGGCCGCGAGGTTTCGACCGACACCGAAGGGAATATCGTCGAGAAACCGATGAGGATAAGATAATATAACCGCTGAATCGTGAATCTTCCGTTATTCATAGCGCGCCGCATGGCACAACCGGCGCCGGGCCGCAAACCCGGCGTGATGGAGCGCATCGCCGTGATCTCGGTGGCGCTGAGTATCGGGGTGATGCTGTTGTCGGTGGCGGTCGTGGCGGGTTTCAAGCAGGAAGTAGCCCGCAAGATGACCGGCATGGCGGCCCACGTCGCCGTGACAGACGTGCGGGGTGTCGAGGCGCTCGATGCGTCGCCCGTGCGGCGTACGGCGTACCTCGACTCGCTGATCCGCACGACCGAAGGCTTCGTCTCGATGGCGCCCTATGCCGTCAAAGGGGGCATTCTCCGCACGGACGAGGCGGTCGAAGGGGTGCTGCTCAAAGGCATCGACGCGACCTACGACCGGAAGTTTCTCGCCGAATGGCTCGTCGAAGGGGCTTTGCCTCGCATCGGCGACACGGTTCGCACGAAAGACGTGTTGCTTTCGCGCCGCCTGGCCGAACGTATGCGGCTCGGGATCGGCGACCGCATCGAGATGTTGTTCGTCGAGCAGGACCGCCTGCCGCATCGGGACCGCTTCCTCGTTTCGGGCCTTTACGACTCGGGGATGGAGGAGATGGACGCGGCGGTCGTCGTGACCGACCTGCGTAACGTGCAACGCCTTTCGGGCTGGAGCGCCGACGAGGTTTCGGGCTACGAAGTCTTCGTCACGGACCTCGACGAGGCGGAACCCTTCGCCCGGCGTCTGGGTCGGACGCTGCTCTACGACGAGACGGACGGCACCGAGAACCTCGCCGCCACGAGCATCGTGCGGCGCTACCCCGGGGTCTTCGACTGGCTGCGGGCCCACGACGTGAACGCCGCGGTGGTGATTGCGATCATGCTGGCCGTGGCGTTTTTCAACATGTCGGCGGCGCTGCTCGTGCTGGTGCTCGAACGCACGCGGACGATCGGGCTCCTGAAGGCACTCGGCATGCGCAACGGGCCCTTGCGGCGGGTGTTCCTCTATCGTGCGGCGTTCGTCGCGCTGCGCGGACTGGCGTGGGGCAATGCCGCGGGGCTGCTGCTGTGCGGCATCCAGCGGTGGGGGCATGTCGTGAAACTCGATGCCGACGGATACCTGCTGACGGAGGTTCCCGTGGCACTGGAATGGGGTTGGTGGCTGGCTTTGAACGTCGGATTCGTCGCGACGATCGTGGCGCTGCTGCTCATCCCGACACACATCGTCTCGGGGGTGAAACCCGACGAGGCAATTCGATACGAATGATGGCAATAAAACCTTACAACACAGAACGAAGCAAAAAAGAGGAGGTTCGGACGATGTTCGACCGTATCGCTCCGCGTTACGACCTGCTCAACCATACGCTCTCGCTGAACGTCGACCGGCTGTGGCGCCGCCGCGTGGTCTCGATCGTCGGGAAGCGGCATCCGCAGCACGTATTCGACATCGCTACAGGCACGGGCGACCTGGCCATCGCCCTGGCGCGCCGGATCGACGGGGTGCGGGTGACGGGAATCGACCTTTCGGAGCAGATGCTCGCCGTGGCGCGGCGCAAGGTCGGGGAACTGGGACTCTCCGACCGGATCGACCTCGAACAGGGCGATGCCGAGCACCTCGCGGCGGCGAGCAGCACGGCCGATGCCGTGACGGTGGCTTTCGGCGTGCGCAATTTCGGCAACCTCGATGCGGGACTTCGGGAACTGCACCGGGTGTTGAAGCCGGGCGGGCAGGTCGTCATTCTGGAGTTCTCGCGTCCCCGGAACCCGATTTTCCGCGCGCTCTACGAATTTTACTCCTATCGGATTCTCCCGCGCATCGGCGGTGCCGTATCGCACGACAAACAGGCTTACGCATATCTGCCCGCGTCGGTCGGGGCCTTTCCGGCGCCCGATGCATTCCTGGCGACGATGGCACGCGCCGGATTCACCGGGTGCCGGGCCCGCAGCCTCAGTTGCGGCATCGCGCAGATCTATACGGGAACGAAATAAAAAATCGAAACAGACGATGAAACGATTACTATTGATTATCATGCTGCTGGCAGCCGTTCTGCCGATGACCTCCTGCCGCCGTGCGGTGGAGAAGGCCCGCAGCAAAATCCGCCTGGAGGCGATCGAGAAGGTGCAGCGTCAGGGATTAACGGGCGCCGAGGTGACGGTACGCATCCAGAACGGCACGGGATACAAACTCCAGCTCGATGCCGCGCAGGCCGATATCTACTATTCCGGATCGCGCATCGGGACGGCGACCCTGCGCGAGGGTGTCGCGGTCGACGGCCGCACGACGGCGAGTGTCACGACCTTCTGGAATCTCTCGATTTCCAATCCGTTGGCGCTGCTCGGTGCCGTGGGGCGTCTGCGTGCGGGCGATGTCTCGCCGTTCGCCGTATCGTTCACGGCCGAGGGTCGCGGAGGCCCGGCTCCCGTGAAAATTTCGCGCGAAATGGTGCCCTTGTCGGATATTTTGAATAACTTTGGCATGACTTTGCAGGACGTGAAAAATTTTCTCAAATGACCTTACGCAAATATCTCTTTACGATCGCTTTCGTCGCCGGGACTGCATCGGCGGCTTCGGCCCAGTCGCTCGATGCCTTCAAGGAGCGTTTGGCAGCTCCCGCAACCTCGGGGTTGCAGTGGGGCGAGGCGCGTGTGACCGTCACCGAGCACGGCGATGCGGCCCGTGCCGTAGCTGCGGCCTCGCGCGCGGGACAGCGGATGCGGTTGCGCGGCTATCGCGTCTGCATCTTCTTCGACAACGGTCAGGATGCGCGTGCGGGTGCCGAAGCGGCCCGGAAACTCTTCGAGGAGACCTACCCTTCTACGCAGGCCTATATGGTTTACGATACGCCCTATTTCAAGGTGACGGTCGGCGACTGCCTGACGGCCGAAGAGGCTATCGTATTGAAAGGCAAGGTATCGGCAACGTTTCCGAAAGCATTCGTGAAGAACGAGGAGGTGTCGCTCGCCGACCTTTTGCGTTGAGAAAACGACATTTTTAAAAATTTTCACTTTTTTTATTGCCTTTTCCCGCCGAATACGTATATTTGCGGCGTTATCAAATTTCATAATTCAAACGTTTAACGCCATGAAAAAGATTTTCTCTTTCGTTATCGTTTTGGCGGCTGTCGCCATGTAGGTTGCTGCGGCAATCAGAACAAGAAGGCTGCCGAAGGTGCTGCCGCATGCGAGCAGTGCGAAAATGCAGCCGAGTGCAACGAGCAGAAGGCTTGCTGCGAGGAGGCGGATTCGACCAAGTGCTGCGAGAAAGCCGAGTGCTGCGAGAAGTGCGAAAAGGCCGAGGCTTGCAAGGAAGAGGGCAAATGCTGCGGCGACTGCGAGAAGAAAGCCGAGTAAAGCATTTTTCTCTTTGCGAAAAAGGGCTGCCGAACCTGAGGTTCGGCAGCTTTTTTTGTGGAATGCCGTGCGAAGAATTCCGCTCCGGAAAGTCACGGTGAAAAACCCATTCATTCGTTTTTCATTCGGTTCGGCCCGGAATAACCGGTTCTCGGCGATCGGGCCGGTTGCATTAATTGCGGGGCTTATCTGCGGAGCCCGGCTAAAATGCGGGTATTATGGAGACTTCTCAACGTATTTTGTTACCAGACAATAGCGGGGCTTCGCGCCGGGAGGCCCGCGCAATTCAAAGAAGCACATTTTGCAGAAAAAGATGTTCTTCAGCGACTTGGCCGATCGAATTAAAAATGCAATGTCTGCGGTGTTGAATTTGCGGAATGCAGTCTGTGGCCCGCACGGCTTAAAGAGTTGCTTCAAGATTCCGCATTTTCGTTCGAAACACCCGGCCAAGACTCGCTTCAAGCCGAAACGCCGCCAAAAGCAAAAGCAGTCCAGAACTGCCAAAATTGAAAATTACCCCTGTCAGAACTTATTCTGGCAGGGGTAAAATCCTTAAACACGGCGAGATTGTTTCGAATCGGCCGTGCGAAGCATTGGCGGTATCAGACCGTCATAATTTCTTTTTCCTTCTTCGAAACGGCTTCGTCGAGAACTTTCGAGAACTTTTCGAGCAATTTCTGACTCTGCGTTTCGCCGTCCTTCGACTCGTCCTCGGGCATACCCTCCTTCTGGGCTTTCTTGAAGGCCTCCACGGCATCGCGGCGGGCGTTGCGCAGGCTGATACGGCCCGTTTCCGCCTCGGCGCGCACCTGCTTCACCAGCTCCTTGCGGCGCTCCTCGGTCAGCGGCGGAATCGACAGGCGGATCGTTTCGCCGTTGTTCGAGGGGGTCAGACCGATGTTCGAATCGATGATCGCCTTCTCGATCGGGCGCAGCATGTTTTTATCCCACGGCTGGATCAGAATCGTCCGGGCATCGGGTACCGTGACGCTCGCAGCGCCCGATACGGGTACCTGCGAACCGAAATAGTCGACCATTACGCCGTTCAACACGTTGATCGACGCCTTGCCGGCGCGGATGTTGAGCAACTCCTCCTCGAGGTGGTCGATGGCCTTCTGCATACGGCCGGAAGCGTCGTTGAGAATCGTTTTAGTATCCATATTTTTTTGAATTTTGTGTGTACGTCGGGTTGTCCCGCTCCTATTCGCCGAGTGCCTCGCCGACCGCATCGAGCAGCGCGGCGAACTCCTCCGGTCCGAATCCCACGGTCGTGCGGATCACTTTGCCGTCGCGGCCGATGAGGAAGTTGCGGGGAATATAGTTCGAGGCATAGCGGTCGTAAATGCTGCGGTCGGGATCGAGGCCCATTGGGAAGGTATATCCCGTTTGCTTGCGGAACGCTTCGACGGCCTCGGGCTGCTCACCGCGCGAGATGGGCAGAAAGATGAAATCGCGTCCGGAGAAACGGTCGATCACCTCCTTTTGTACGTGGGTCAGCTCCTCGCGGCAGGGCGGACACCATGTGGCCCAGAAGTTGAGCAGCACGACCTTGCCGCGCAGCGACGAGAGTGCTACCGTATCGCCGCCGATCATCGCCACCCGGAAATCGGGTGCCGCATCGCCTTCGCGGACCAGCGTCGTATCTTCGGTCGTGTCGTTCTGCTTCGAAGTGCGGTTGCCGCACGAGGGCAGCAGCAAAATCGCGACGAGGATCGCCACGATCAGCGCCAGCATCACCCACAGTTGTTTGTTGCTTTTCTTGCGTGCCATAAGTTTCTTTTTCGGGGCTTCGTACCCCGTATTTCAAATTCCCTGCGATTCCGCACCGACCGTATGCCCGGTCCCTGCAATCCGGCAGGCCCTATTTCCGAATCCGCTGTCCCGATCGAGCGGGGTCGCCGATTCATCGTCTGTTTCTCTTTCGTTTTACCTTTGCCTGCGGGCATTTCTCGCGGATAAACGCATCGAACGCCTGCGGAGTACCTTGCGCAAAGCCGGCATCGGGCAGCGGAATGACCATTCGTCCCGTAACGACGAGCAGTCGAATCCCTTCGCGAACGAGGATCCGCTCCACCTGCGCGTAGTCGAAATGTTCCTCGTTCCGGCATTCGTTCAACCGGATATCCTCGTCCGAGAAACGAGCCTCCACCTCGGGAAGCTCTCCGCCGAAACGTTTGCGGTGCATCCGCTCCATCCTTCGGGCGAGGACTCGGGGCGAAGCGTTGTAAGCCACGATGGCGAATCCCGCGAAGAATGCCACTGTCGCAGCGGAAGGCACCTCGCCCTGTGCAAGTTCGAAAACGATCGCGGTACCCGTCAGCGCCGCATAAACGCCGTAAAGCATCCGCCATCCGGAACGTGTGGCGCGCAGCGTCGTACGCAGCAGGTGGCGGTCATGCCGGAAGCGTACTTCGAAATGCGTCGCCATGTCCGCATCAGAGTTTCACCAGCGTACCGATCGGCTCCCCGGCGAGGACCTTCCCCAGGTTGCCTTCGGTGTCCATGTCGAATACGATGATTTCCAGGCGGTTTTCGCGGCAGAGCGTGAAAGCCGTGAGGTCCATGACCTTCAACCGGCGGTCGAGCACCTCCTCGAAGGTGATCTCCGGGAATTTCACGGCCGAGGGGTCCTTCTCGGGATCGGCCGTGTATACGCCGTCCACGCGCGTGCCCTTCAGCAGCACGTCGGCCTCGATTTCGATGCCGCGCAGGGCCGATGCCGAATCGGTCGTGAAGTAGGGATTCGACGTGCCGCCGCCGATGATGACGACGTAGCCCGCTTCGAGGTACTCGATGGCTTTGGCCTTGGAGAAGTATTCGCCGATGGGCTCCATGCGGATCGAGGTGAGGACCTTGGCGCGTACGCCGTTGTCTTCGAGGGCCGATTGGAGCGCCAGGGAGTTGATGATCGTCGCGAGCATACCCATCTGGTCGCCCTTCACGCGGTCGAAACCCTTCTTGGCTCCGGAAAGTCCGCGGAAGATGTTGCCGCCGCCGATGACGATGCCGATCTGCACGCCCGTAGCTGCGGCGGCTTTGATCTGCTCGGCATAGGATTGCAGCACCTCGGGCGAGAGCCCGTATTTCTGGTTGCCCTGGAGCGATTCCCCGCTCAGTTTCAGAAGTATCCGTTTGTATTTCATATCCTGTTCTCGTTTGATAATGCGAAGATAGGAATTTTTCGCGAAAAACCGATCTTCCGGTCGATCTTTCGGTCGCATCGCCGCTTTAAAGCAGCCGGAAATCGAGCGCTACGGGGTAGTGGTCCGAAATATAAGGTGCGCCGTAGTCTCCGCGCAGCACGCGCAAGGCGGGACGGTCGAGCGTGTCGATACCGCGGCAGAAGAAGTGGTCGAGCACGATGTTGTCGGGCACCGCACCGAAACCGTTGAACGTGCCGCCGCGGTCGGTCGGCTCGGCGATGTCGCGGGCTGTCGTCAGAACGGCTTTCACGGGCTCGAAGATCGGATCGCTGTCGGCCGAATTGAGGTCGCCGCCCACGATGACCGCAGCGTCGGCCGGGATCCGGTCGCGGACGTAATCGGCGATCAGCCGGGCCGATTCGCGACGTGCTTCGGGGCCCTTGTGGTCGAAATGGGTGTTCAGGTAGTAAAACTCCTTGTCGGAGGCCGTTTCGCGCAGACGCACCCACGTCACCGTGCGGTTGCAGTATCCGTCCCAGCCGCGCGAAACCTCGTCGGGCGTAGCGCTGAGCCAGAAGGTTCCCGAATCGAGCAGCTCGAAACGGTCGTTGCGGTAGAAGATCGCCATGATCTCGCCGCCTTCGGCACCGTCGTCGCGTCCCACGCCTACGCGGGCGAACTGCGGACAACCCTGTTCGATGAAACGTACCTGGTCGATGCGGCCCTCCTGGATACCGACCACCGAGGGGCTTTCGCGCTCGAAAAGGTTCAACACCGCATCGCGGCGGTTCTCCCAGCGGTCGGGACCGTCCTTTTCGGCGGCACCGCTCTGGCGGACGTTGAAGCTGATGAGCCGGATATCGCCCGGCGCCCGGGTGTAGTCGATCTGCCGCGGTGCGGGTTGGGAGACGCAGCCTGCGGCCCCTGCGAAAAGCCATGCGGCGATCGCCGCACGAAAGGAAAGGTGGGAATTCATAACAGTAGGGGTTTTGTCAACAAATATACGGATTAAAATCGGAAAAACGCACCTTCCGGTCTCATTATTCGTCCGTTCGCACCGCTCTTTTTCGGCGGCCGGCGTACGAAACGGTATACCGTGTCGCAAAAATCATTATCTTTGTGCGACTATGGCAACCGGAAAATACAAACTGCTCGAAACGATCGATTCCCCTGCGGACCTCAAACGGCTCGCACCCGGGGAGTTGCGCGACTATTGCGACGAACTGCGCCGCTACATCATCGAGGAGTGTTCGATCAACCCCGGGCATCTGGCTTCGAGCCTGGGAGCCGTAGAACTGGCCGCCGCCCTGCACTATGTTTACGATACGCCCGAGGACCGGATCGTGTGGGACGTAGGGCACCAGACCTATGCCCACAAAATCATCACGGGGCGCCGCGAGGCTTTCCGCACCAAACGGCAGCTGGGCGGCATCAGCGGATTCCCGCGCATGGCCGAGAGTCCCTACGACGCTTTCGGCGGCGGACACGCCTCGGTGTCGATCTCAGCGGCATTCGGCATGGCCAAAGCGGCCGAACTGCAGGGCCGGCGGCGCAAGGTCGTGGCGGTGATCGGCGACGGTTCGATGACCGGAGGCCTGGCTTTCGAGGGGCTGAACAACGCCGGAGCGAGCCGCGATACCGACCTGTTGGTGATCCTCAACGACAACAAGATGGCGATCGACCAGGCGACCGGGGCGCTGAAAAACTACCTGCTGAAGATCGCCACCTCGGGACATTACAACCGGTTCAAACGGCGTCTGTGGGGCTTGTTGTCCCATACGCCGCGGCTGCTGCACCTCTGCCAGAAGGCGGGCAATGCCGTCAAGCAGGGCGTACTGAACAACAGCAACCTGTTCGAAAGTCTCAATTTCCGCTATTTCGGACCGGTGGACGGACACGACCTTCCGGAGTTGGTGCGTACGCTGCGGGCGTTGCGCGATATCGACGGCCCGAAACTGCTGCACGTGATGACCGTCAAGGGCAAGGGATATCGTCCGGCCGAGCACGACCAGCCCGTATGGCACGCTCCGGGGCGTTTCAACCCCGAGACCGGAGAACGCATCGCGTCGAAAGCCCCGGCCGCCCGTTATCAGGATGTTTTCGGCGAAACGCTGCTCGACCTGGCACGGCTCGATGCGCGCGTCGTGGGGGTGACCCCCGCCATGCCGTCGGGCTGCTCGATGAACATCCTCATGCGCGAGATGCCCGAAAGGTGCTTCGACGTCGGCATCGCCGAGGGGCATGCCGTGACCTTCTCGGCGGGGCTCGCAGCCGAGGGGATCGTACCTTTCTGCAACATCTATTCGAGTTTCATGCAGCGCGCCTACGACAACGTGATCCACGACGTGGCGATTCAGGACCTTCCGGTCGTGATGTGTCTCGACCGCGGCGGACTGGTCGGCGAAGACGGCGTGACCCACCACGGGGTCTTCGACATGGCGGCTTTCGGCGCCGTGCCGGGCTTGATTTTCGCCGCGCCGATGGACGAACGCGAATTGCGCGATCTGATGTATACGGCCCTCCGTGCGGGCCATCCCTTCATGCTGCGCTATCCCCGCGGTGCGGGTGCGGGCGTCGCGTGGCGGGGCGAGCCTTTCCGGGAACTTCCCGTCGGGCGCGGACGTCGTTTGCGCGACGGCGGCGACGTAGCGTTAGTGACGATCGGAACGGTCGGGAACGCGGCGGCACGGGCTGCCGAGCAAGCTGCGGCACAGGGTGTCAGCGTCGCGCACTACGACCTGCGCTATGTCAAGCCCCTCGACGAGGAGCTGTTGCGCGAGGTCGGCAGCCGCTTCCGGCGCGTGGTCACCGTCGAGGACGGTGCATTGCGCGGCGGCGTGGGCGAACGGATCGCGGCGCTTCTCAACGAGTGGGGCTGTTCGACGCGGGTTCAATCGCTCGGTATCGGCGATCGGTGGGTCGAGCACGGTACGCCGGCGCAACTCTACGCCTTGTGCGGATACGACGAGCAGGGAATTCTGAAGGTGCTGCTCGGAAACGATTAAGAATTGTTTTTTCTGTAAAATGCGATCCTTCGGATCGCGCGAGCCGTAGCCTTCCCCGGGCGGAGGCTCGCTACGCTCACCCCCGCAGGCTACGCCTCGCAACTGACGCAACGTTAGCGCCTCTGTTCTTAGCCGGGCCTCCGCAGGCTGTGTCCGCCCCCCCCTTCCATAAAAAAGCCCGGCCAAACGGCCGGGCTAAACATTTAGATACCTCCGAAAGAGTTATACGAACGGCAGCCGAACGACCTCGGCCTTCACGAGTTTGCCGCGGATGACGACGGCGATTTCGGACCCCGGAGCAGCATACTGTGCCGCGACGTACCCCAGGCCGACGCCCGTTTTCAGGCAGGGCGACATGGTTCCCGAGGTGACATGCCCCATCGGCGTGCCGTCGGGTGCGGCCAGTTCGTAGCCGTGGCGCGGAATGCCGCGCTCGATCATCTTGAAGCCCACCAGTTTGCGCGTAACGCCCTCGGCCTTCTGCCGTGCGAGCAGCTCGCGGTCGGTGAACTCCTTGCCCTCGGCGAATTTGGTGATCCATCCCAATCCTGCTTCGATGGGCGAAGTCGTATCGTCGATGTCGTTGCCGTAGAGGCAGAAACCCTTCTCCAGACGCAGCGTGTCGCGGGCTCCCAGGCCGATGTTCTTCAGCCCGAACTCCTCGCCCGCCTTCCAAAGCGCCTCCCACAGACGGTCGCCGTCCTCGTTGGCGACGTAGATTTCGCAACCTCCGGCTCCGGTATAGCCCGTGATCGAGAGAATCGCGTCGCAACCGGCGACCCGCATCTTTTTAAAGGTGTAGTACTCCATCTGTTCGACCGGCTCGTCGCACATCTTCTGCACGATCTTCATCGCCAGGGGACCCTGCACGGCCAACTGGCAGATTTCGTCCGAAGCGTTGTAGAGCTCCTTGCCCGTTCCGGCCCCCAGGCCCATCGCCTCGCCTGCGGTGCGGATATGGGCCCAGTCCTTGTCGATGTTGGCGGCATTGACGCAGAGCATGTAGGTCTCGGCATCGATGCGGTAGACCAGGATATCGTCGACGATACCTCCGCGGCCGTTGGGCATGCACGAATACTGCACCTTGCCGTCGTAGAGCTTCGCTACGTCGTTGGTCGTGATGCGCTGCAACAACTCCAGCGCCTTGGGACCCTTGACCCAGATTTCGCCCATGTGGCTCACGTCGAAGACCCCGGCGCCGTTGCGCACGGTCATGTGTTCGTCGTTGATGCCCGTGAACTCGATGGGCATATTGTATCCCGCGAATTCGGCCATCTTGGCCCCCGCGGCGATATGATACTTGGTGAATACGGTGGTTTTCATTGTGGTGGGTTTGTTTTGGTCTTTATTTCTCCTCTCCGGGTTTCCGGCCCTTCGTTTGCTTGGGTCGGCCGCGTTTGCAGTTCCGACCCTCCCTTAACTGCGTCGCAAGGCGAGAGCAATCGAGCTTGCTCGAATTGCTGAGCCGCCACAGCAGAAACGGCGCGCGGTTGTCGCTGAAAGCGACGCGCCGTAAATCCCCTCCGAGGAGGGGACTTGAAAAGGGCAGGCCGTCGTTTTTACTCCGTACGCCGTTTCATACCCAGGCGCGGGCAGCGGTGGAACTCCTTCTCGCGGTCGAAAAGGTAGCGGTAGGTCGTGTGCATCTTGTGCTTCGTGGCGCAGACGTAGGTCTCGATCATGCGGTTCATCACGGGGTTGAAATCGCCGATCCATGCCAGTTCCATAGTCTTGTAAGGATTCTTCGTCTGTTCGAGGAACTGCCAGTATTTGACCATGATGGCCGACTCGACACCCTTGCCGTGGAACTCGGGGGCGATGCCGAAAATGATGCCGAAAATGCGGTCGCACGACTTGCGGACCTTCAGCTTCCACAGCAGTTGCAATTTCTGCCACCAGCCGAATTTGCCGTTGAAACCTCCGATCAGCCGGTTGAGGTCGGGCACCGTGACGAAGAATCCGATCGGCTCGTCGTTGTAGTAGGCGAAGAAGATGATGTTGGGGTCGATGATCGGCCGCAGCAGGCGCATCATCTGCAAAGCCTCCTCCTGCGTCATGGGTTTCACGCCCGAGAAGAGCGCCCAGGCTTTGTTGTAGATCACCCGGAAATTCTCGGCCGCCTCTTCCGTATTGCGCATGTCGATGTTCTCGACGTGGTAGCTCGCGTCGAGACGCGCTGCGCGGGCGAAAATCTGCTTGTTGGCCTCCGAGGCGTTCACCCGCCAGATATAGCTGTTCTGGTTGAAATAGTTGCGGAATCCGTAGCGCTCGAACAACTCCTTATAATAAGGAGGGTTGTAAGGATTCTTGTAAAGGGGTTGGAATTCGTAGCCCTCGACCAGCAGGCCCCACCAGTCGCGGCGCTGTCCGAAGTTGATCGGGCCGTCCATCGCCTCCATGCCGCGGCTCGCGAGCCACAGCCGTGCGGCGTCGAAAAGCATATCGGCGACGCGCTGGTCGTCCACCGATTCGAAGAATCCGCAGCCGCCCGTGGGTTGCTCCTCCAGGGCGGCCTTCTCGCGGTTGTAGAACGCGGCGATGCGTCCCACGACCTGACCCGAGGCGTCGCGCACGATCCAGCGCACGGCTTCGCCGTCGGCGAAAAGTTCGTTGCGCGCCGGGTCGAACACTTCGCGCACATCCTCGTCCAAGGGGCATACCCAGTTGCGGTTGCCCCGGTAAATTCGCTTCGGCAGATCGAGCCACGCGCGCTCCAGCGCGGGCGTCGTAACTTCCTGCAAGGTAAAATTCTGTTCGCTCATGGCAAAAATGGTCCGTTGAAACCGGAAACAGAACAAAGGTAACAATTTTTTCCGTATTTTTGTTCTTCGATCCAAATTCCCGAGTCTTATGACCAGCAGTTTCGACCAATACCTGCCCGACGAGAACCAGACGCAGTACCGGTTCATGAAATACCGCATCCACAAAATCCTGCTCGTCTGTTGCAGTTACGACGGCTATATTTTGGAGGAGGACGGACACATCGAGTCGCAGATCAACCGCGAATATATCGATCTGAACATGTCCAATCCCCCGTCGTTCACCCACGTGAGTTCGACGAGCGAGGCGCTGGAGCTGCTCTCGGCCGACGATTCGTTCGACTTCATCCTGACGATGTACAACGTCGGCACGCCCGACGTCTTCACCTTCGCCAAGATCGTCAAGGAGCGTCATCCGCAGATTCCCGTGGCGCTGCTGACCTCCTTTTCGAAGGACATCTACCGCCGCATCGACGAGCAGGACCGCTCGGGACTGGACTATCTCTTCTGTTGGCACGGAAATCCGGAACTCATCATCGCCATCATCAAGCTCATCGAGGACAAGATGAACGCTGCGGAGGATATCGAGCAGGGGGGCGTGCAGGCGATCCTGCTGGTCGAGGACTCGATCCGTTTCTACTCGACCTACCTGCCCGAGCTCTACAAGCTGCTGCTGTTGCAGAACACCGAATTCCTCAAGGACGCCTTCAACGAGCAGCAGCAAATCCTGCGCAAACGGGCCCGGCCCAAGATCCTGCTCGCCACGAGCTACGAGGAGGCTGTGGAACTCTACGACCGCTATAAGAAAAACCTGCTGGGCGTGATCTCCGACGTGGGCTTCGTGCTGCACCGCAACGATCCGCCGCAGAGCGAGAAGCTCGATGCGGGCATCGACCTCTGCCGCCGCATCCGCGAAGACAATCCGCTGATGCCCGTGCTGCTGCAATCGTCGCAGACGGCCTTCGCCGCCGAAGCCCGGGCGTTGGGCGCCGGATTCATCGCCAAGAACTCGAAAACGCTGCTCACGCAGTTGCACGACTATATCTCCAAGGAGTTCGCCTTCGGCGATTTCGTCTTCGAGGACCCCGATACGGGCGAGGAGCTGGGGCGGGCCCGCGACCTGGCGCAGATGCAGCGGATGATCGCCACGATCCCCGACCGGGCCTTCGAATACCACACCTCGCAGAACCACCTTTCGAAGTGGCTCTACTCGCGCGGTCTGTTCCCGCTGGCCGCCGCGATTCGCCGCTACGACAAGGGCCATTTCTCCTCGGTCGAGGAGCACCGCCGCGCTCTGGTCGACCGTATCCGCGATTACCGCCGTCTGTTGGGGCAGGGCGTCATCGCGCGCTTCGATCCCGAAACCTATTCCGATGCCGTGGCCTTCGCCCGCATCGGCGAGGGATCGCTCGGCGGCAAGGCCCGCGGCCTGGCGTTCATGAACTCGATGCTCATCAAATACCGCCAGTACGACAAGCACGACGACGTGCGCATCATGATTCCCCGCTCGGTGGTGATCGCCACGGGGTATTTCGACGAGTTCATCCGCCTGAACGGTCTCAAGAGCATCATCGCGCAGGAACTTCCCGACGAGGTGATCCTCTCGGAGTTCATCGCTTCGAGCATTCCGCTGTCGTTGCAGGCCGAGCTGAAAGCCTACATCCGGACGGTGCGCACGCCGCTTGCCGTGCGTTCGTCGTCGAAGCTCGAAGATTCGCACTACCAGCCCTTCGCCGGCATCTACTCCACCTATATGATCCCTTATGTCAAGGACGAGGATCAAATGCTGCGTCTGTTGCTGCGCGCCGTCAAGAGCGTCTACGCCTCGGTCTACTTCGCGGCATCGAGGGCCTATATCCAAACCTCGCAGAACCTCATCTCGGAGGAGAAGATGGCCGTGATCGTCCAGGAGGTGTGCGGCACGGAGCAGAACGGGGTGTTTTTCCCCACTTGCTCGGGCGTAGCCCGCTCGATCAACTACTACCCCTTGGGCGACGAACGTCCCGAGGACGGGGTTTGCAACCTGGCGATGGGACTGGGCAAACTCGTCGTCGACGGGGGCCGTACGCTGCGCTTCTCGCCCCGCTTCCCGCAGAAGGTGTTGCAGACCTCGACGCCCGAACTGGCGCTGCGCGACACGCAGAACGAGGTGCTGGCGCTGAACCTGCGTCCCGAGGCGTTCCGTACCTCGATCGACGACGGCGTGAACCTCCAGCGGCTCTCGCTCGCTCAGATCGGCGACTACCGCAACGCGCGCTTCGTCTGCTCGGTGTGGGACCGCGAGAACGAACGCATTTCGGACAGTCCCTTCGACCGGGGACGTCGCGTGATTACGTTCAACAATATCCTTAAATACAACACCTTCCCGCTGGCCGAGATCGTGGCCGATATCCTCCGCATGGGGGCCGAGGAGATGCGGTGCCCCGTCGAGGTGGAGTTCGCCGTGAACATGGACGTCCCCTCGGGGCAGCAGCGGATTTTCAACCTGCTGCAAATCCGGCCGATCATCGACAACCAGGACAACCGCCCCGTGGATTGGGCGGCCGAAGATTCCTCCCGGGCGCTGATCTACGGCGAAAATGCGCTGGGAATCGGCCTGATGAACGATATTTCGGATATCGTCTACGTCAAGAGCGGCGCGTTCGACTCGCTCTCGACCGAACGCATCGCCGACGAGCTGCTGGCGCTCAACGCCCGGATGCGCGAAGCGGGACGCGGCTACGTGCTCGTCGGTCCGGGACGCTGGGGATCGTCCGATCCCTTCCTCGGGGTGCCGGTCAAGTGGTCGCATATCTCCGAAGCGAAAGTCATCGTCGAGTGCAGCATCGATCGGTTCGAGGTCGAGCCTTCGCAGGGCACGCACTTTTTCCAGAATGTCACCTCGCTGGGCGTCGGCTATCTGACGATCAATCCGTTCCGCGGCGACGGCATCTTCCGCGAGGAGGCGCTCGACGCCCGTCCGGCCGCCTGGGAAGGGACCTACCTGCGGCAGGTGTCGTTCGAACGGCCGCTGCATGTGGCCATCGACGGCCGTTCGAATAAGGGAATCGTCCGCGAGGAGTGATTCCGGCACGGAAATCGCGCATGTGCGGAAAACATTGAACTTTTTTCCGTGCATGAAAACTTCCTACCTCGGGCTCGAACTGCGCAGCCCGGTCATCGTCGGCAGCTCACCCTACACGGCCGATGCCGAGGGTGTCGAACAGTGCGCTCGCAACGATGCGGGCGCCGTAGTGCTCAAATCGATCTTCGAAGAACAGATTCTCCACGAGGCGGCGGCTCTCGAATACGCCTCCTCGGCCGAGGGGATCGGCGCTCCCGGCATGGGCGATGCGGGCGAGTACCTCGAACGCTATCTGGGCGACCATTATAAAGCCGAATACCTGCGACTCGTCGAACGTGCTGCGGCAACGGGGATTCCCGTGATCGCCAGTATCAACTGTATCGGCACCGAAGCGGGGTGGACGGATTATGCCGCCGCGACGGCCGGTGCGGGTGCCGCAGCGATCGAACTCAACATCTTCCTGCAACCTACCGACCGCGATCGTTCGTCGGAGCAATTGGAGAGCGCCTATGCCGCCGTCGCGCGGCGTGTCGTGCAGGCCGTGGACATTCCCGTCGCGGTGAAATTGCCCCTGCGGCTGACCAACTTTCTCGCCGTCGCCGAGCGGCTTCGGGCCTACGGCATTCGGGGTGCGGTGCTGTTCAACCGCTTTTTCGAGCCCGACATCGACATCGAGCACCTGCGTTTCACGGCGGGCGATCCCTTCAGCGAACCTTCGGAGCTTCGGAACGTGCTGCGCAGCGCGGCGCTGTGCACGGCCTGCGTGCCGCAGTTGGACGTAGCCGTCTCGACGGGCGTGCACGACGGTCCGGCGGCCGCCAAGGCCCTGCTGTGCGGCGCTTCGGCCGTCGAGGTCTGCACGGCGATCCACCGCCGGGGTTACGGAGCGATCGGGGAGATGAACCGTTTCCTCGACGACTGGGCCGCGCGGCACGGCTTCGCCTCGCTGGACGAATTCCGCGGACGGCTGAGCGCCGCGAATGTCGCCGACGAGGTGTTCCAGCGCGTACAATATATGAGGTACTTCCCGCACGGCGTTCGGTAACGGACCTCGGTGCGGTCCTTCCGCCGGCGATGCGCGGCGATTCCTTCCTTCGGGACGGAGTCGCCGCGCATTGTCGTATACCCGGCCGGAGTGCATTTCTTTCGCCGCGAGGGGCAAAAATCCCGCGGCGCCATTACGTAATCGTGCGTCGTGTTGTGTTCTTCATATAGGCGCCGCTCGTCGGCGCCCGCCGACAAGCATTGTAAACCGAATAAATAACCTTAAAACTCAAGCGAATGAAAAGAATCTTGACGCTATTGTTCGCCGCGGCGGCCGTACTGGGGTACGGGTGCAGCGACGACTACGACGATTCGGGGCTCTGGAAGGACATCGACGGGATGTACAAATCCCTCAATGACCTGAAAACCCAGATCGTGTCGATGCAGGAACAGCTCGACGCGCTGACCGCGATCGTCTCCTCGGGAGCCGTGACGGGCATCACGCAGGATGCCGACGGCAACTACGTGATCCGCTACAAGGATGCCGAGAACGTGGAACACACGATCCATGTCGCCACGATGGACCAGGCCAACACGCAGCCGATCATCGGCATGGCGCAGGAGGGCGGCGTGACCTATTGGACGACCACCGTAGGCGGGAAGACGAGCTTCGTGCTCGACACCGACGGCAAGAAGATCCCCGTGACGGGCCGTACGCCCGAAATCGGCGTGGATGCCGAAGGCTGCTGGACGCTCTTCGGACAGCGGATCGTCGATGCCGCGGGCAAGCCCGTGCGGGCCGAAGGCAAGGCGGCCTCGGTCATCACCGCGGTCGAGATGCAGGGCGACGGCACGGTGGTCTTCACCCTCGGCGGCGGCGTGAAAGTGACGGCGCAGGTGCTCAACGGCTTCGACGTGCGCTTTGACGTCGAGACCAAAACCACGGTCGACGATCCTTCGGCCCCGCTGACGATCCATTATACGTTGGTCGGCGAAACCGAAACCTCGGTGCTCTCGATCGAGCGCGCGGAGGGTCTCGCCGCCGCGCTCAATACGGCGGCCAAGACCATCACGGTGACCTTCCCGGCCGATTTCGAGGAGGGACGTTTGATCGTCATGTTCTACGACGGCGCCGATAACGTCGTGCTCAAACCGCTGGTCTTCACGACCCTCGCAGGAGCTCCGACCGGCATCCGCTCGGCCGACGACCTGAAGGCTTTCGCTTCGGCCTTGAATGCGGGCAAGAGCCTCGCGAAGTGGACGATCGAGGGCGAAATCAAGCTCATGGGCGACATCGACATGACGGGTGTCGACTGGAGCGACTACGTAATCGGCGGCAAGGTGACGCCCAGCACGACGGATGCCAACAAGGCCGTCGAGTATGCGATGGGCGAACAGGTCTTCGCCAAGGTATTCAACGGCGACGGCCACACGATCCGCAACATCGATTGGACGTTCGACGTGGCGGACGGCAATGCGGCCCACGGCCTCTTCTCGGCGCTCGCGGCCGAGGGCGAAATCAAGAACCTCACGCTCGAAGGCCGCATCCGGCTGACGGGCGATGCTCCGCAGGGCGCTGCGATCGGTGCCGTGGTCGGTTATGCCGAGGGCAAACTCACGAATTGCCGCAGCAAGGTAGCGATCGCCTTCGAAGGCAGCGATGCGGCCAACGTCTCGGTATGCCAGGGCGGTATCGCCGGGTATGCTTCGAAAGCCGTGCTGAGCGGATGCGTCAACGACGGCGCGCTCACCTGCGGCACGATCGCCAACACGGGCAACGGCACCAACTCGGGCTTCCACCAGGGCGGTATCGTCGGCGTGATGAAGGAGACGACGCTGACGGAGTGCGTCAACAACGGTGCGCTCAGCGCTCCTGCGGGCCGTGGCGGCGGTATCGTGGCCGTGGCGACGAGCGGTACGGCGACTTCGTGCACGAACAACGGCACGGTGCAGGACGACGTGGCGGGTATCTTCGGCGCCAATCCCGGCTACAAGCGCATGGGCGGTCTGGCCGGAGGCGCTTCGGCCGGCATGACCTTCACGGCATGCGTCAACAACGGCAACGTCTTCTCGCAGTTAGGATGCCGCACGGGCGGCTTCGTCGGCCACAACGAGGGCAAGATCGTCAAGTGCGAGAACAAGGGCATCATCCTCTCCGACCATACGGCGTCGGGATCGAACCTCCACGGTGCGGGATGGGCCGCCGGATACAACAAGAGCGCGGATCTGATCGCGGAGTGCATCATCGGCGGCCGCGTGGGCGACTGGACCGAATATAAGAACGATCCCTCGAAAGCACCCGCCGCGACCTATGCGATGGCCGTCGTACACGGCCAGTTCAACCCGGCGCTCAACGGACTGAGCGATCTGATGGACGAATACTACGAATGGACGCTCAAGACGCAGCGCGAACTGGCGCCCGGCGTCACCTATTACCACTATTCGATGAACAACTTCGCGCAGAACGTCTACGTCGTCGAAGCCGATCTGTCGAATCCTTCGGTGATGATCGAGACGGTCATCGCCGACGAATTGTGCCTCAATCCCAACGCCAACAACAACTCGAACAACGGCAAGAACATCCGCGAAACGCTGTCGGAGACCTGCGTGCGCCGTCGCGCCGAGGGCCGCAACGTCGTGGCGGGTATCAATACCGGTTTCTTCAATTCGCACGACGGTTTCCCGCGCGGATTCCACATCGAATACGGCGAACCGGTCTTCGTCAACAACCCCACCGTCCGCAAGAGTCTGACGAACCATCGTCCCGGCTTCACCTTCTTCGAGGACCGGACGATCAGCTTCAGCAACCGCGACTTCTCGGGCAGCGTCGAGGTCGGCGGCAAGGAGTACGAATTCTATTCGGTCAACGATACGATCGTGCGGCTGAACAATACGGACGGCTACGAGGCCAACCTCCTCACGTCGCGCTTCAAGAAGGAGCCCCATCCGGGTATCTTCAACGCCGTAGGCACCGAGGCGCTCTTCATCGCGGGTCGCGGCACCAAGCCGCTGACCGTCAACACGGGCTGGATCGACGGCACGGTGACCGCCGTAGTCGACGGCCGCGGCGGCAAACAGATCGACGTGCCGTTCGTCGACGAGCGTACCGACTGGGTGCTGCAACTCACCGGCACGAAGGCCGAGGCGCTGGCGTCGGTCAAGGCGGGCGATGCGATCCGCATCTCGATGAGCGTCGAGATCGGCGACGTCGTGAAGCCGATCGTCACGCACAATGCCAGCATGTACCGTTTCGTCAACGACGGCAAACAGGTCGCCGTGAGCGATACGAGTCTGATGCCGGCGACCTGCATCGGCGCCGACGAGGCGGGCAAGATCGTGAAACTGGTCGCCATCGACGGCCGCACCTCCTCGGATACGGGTATGAATTACCTGCACCTGGCCCGCACGATGCTCAAACTCGGCTGCTACAACGCCATCCGCTTCGACGGCGGCGGCTCGACGACCATGTGGACCTGGCAGGACGGTGCGGGCAGCATCGTCAACCATCCGTGCGATTCGAAGGGCGAGCGCAGTTGCATGAACTACATGCACGTACGTATTCAGTAACCACACAGTGCTTATAAAAGAACAGATATGAAAAAGATAGCGAATACGTTGTTGTGCCTGCTGCTCCTGGTGGCGGTGGGGTGCGACACCTACGACGATACGCGTGTAAAGGAAGACCTCGACGTGGTCGGCAAGCGTATCGAAGCGCTCGAAAAGGCGGCCGAGGGGTTGCAGGGGCAGTTGAATGCCCTCTCGCAGTTGATCGGAAGCTCGTTCGTGTCGCTCATTTCGACCGATGCCGACGGCAATTACGTCATCACCTATATGGATCACGGCGGCGAACGGCATACGCTGACCGTCGCCACGCAGCGGGAGGTCGTCACGATGCCGGTGGTCGGCATCGCGCAGGATACCGACGGCGAATGGTACTGGCGCACGACGGCCGATAACGGCAAGACCTGGGAATGGATTCTGGTCGACGGCGCAAAAGTCCGCGTCGGCGGTACGGCCCCCGTGGTGGGTATCGACGCCGAAGGCTACTGGACGGTCAACGGCGAGCCGCTGACCGACGACAAAGGCAACAAACTGCTGGCCGACGACGTGAGCAACGTGCTGTTCCGTCGGGCTTATGTCGACGAGAAGACGGGCGAGGCCGTGTTCGTCCTGGCGGACGGCACGGAAGTGCGCCTGCGGATGTTCGAGGCGCTGAAGATCGCTTTCGACCGTCCGACCTATACGGCCGTGGCCGACTACGCGACGCGCGTGAAGATCCGCTATACGGTCTCCGGCTCGCAGGCCGAAGGAGCCGTCGTGGACCTCTTTACGGCCTACAACGTCGATGCAGAGATCGATCCGTCGGTCTCGACGATCAGCGTAGCCCTCAAGGAGGGCGCTACGGAGGGCAATATCCTCGTCATGGCGCATGCCGACGGCAACACGGTGCTGCGTCCGTTGTTCTTCACCTTCGGAGAGGCCGAGATTCAACAGCCCGTCTACAACGGCTCGACGGCCGACGTGGTGCTGGAAGGCGACATGACGCAGTTCGAGGTGAAGGTCTCGGCGAGCATCGATTACGAAGTCTCGGTCGACGAGTCGGCTTCGAAATGGCTCATCTACAACTCGACGCGTGCGCTGACCACGACGACGCACCTCTTTACGGCCGACTACTACGAGGATGCCAGCGGCGCGATCCGTACGGGTACGATCCGCTTCGCGAACGCACTCTACGACATTTCGGCGGCGATCGTCGTCAAGCAGTCGCCCAAGATTCCGGAGGGCGGCGGAGGCGGTATCTCCACGGCGGCCGACCTGCTGGGATTCGCGGCGGCGGTCAACGCCGGAGCAAGCACGGCGCGCTGGCAGAACGAAGCCGGCGAAGTGGTGTTGCTCAACGACATCGATATGGGAGCCGTAGAGTCGTGGACGCCCATCGGCGGCGTGGACGGCGGCGGTTGGAACACCACCACGCCCTACAAGACCGTGAATCCCTTCAAGGGTACGTTCGACGGCCAGGGCTTCGCCATCAAGAATCTCCGCTATACGGCCGACATGACCACCAAGCAGTACGGGTACGCCCTCTTCGGTTCGATCGAGGACGCAACGGTGCGCAACCTGACGCTCGGCGACGCCCAGACCGAGGTGACCTGGACCTTCACGGGCATGGCTCCGAAGGCTACGACGTGCGCTTCGCTGGCGGCCTATGCCGTCAACTCGACGGTCGAGAACTGTACGAACTACTACAACATCGACTTCGCGGGCGACAACGCCGCCGAGGAGGTTTGCGTCGTCTCGGGACTCATCGGTGCCATCAAGAACTCGACGATCGGCGGCCGCGCCAAGTCGCTGGGCTGCGTGAACCGCGGATTCGTCCGTACGGGCAAGATCACCAACAACGGCAACGGCGGAGGCGGCATGCAGACGGCGGGCATCGTCGGTTTCATGGCCAAGGATGCCGGCAACCTGGTGCAGTACTGCGTCAACTACGGCCATATCAGCTGCCCCTCGGGACGTACGGGCGGTCTGGTCGCCACGCTCATGAACGGTAATGTCAAGAATTCGGACAACCGCGGTACGGTCGAGGACGACTTGGCCGGGAAGTATGAAGGCTCGGCCCGCGAGAACGCCTACAACTTCAAGCGTATGGGCGGCCTGGTCGGCGGTACGGACGATCTGAAGAAGACCCCTACGGCGACGATCGAGAGCTGTACGAACTTCGGCAACGTCATGACCCACATCGGTGCGCGTACGGGCGGTTTCGTCGGACACTCCAACATCCAGATCATCGGCTGCTCGAACCAGGGCGCCATCCTGGGCGACAAGTACAACGCCGATCACGGTCCGGCCTGGGCTTGCGGCTATTCGAGCAAGTCGACGGATACGTGGACCAATGTCCGCGACTGCTCGATGGGCGGTTACGTCGGCAGCTACGAGACCTATAAGGACAATCCGACCTCGGCGCCCGCCGCTACGGCCGACAATGCCTTCTCGTACAAGAATGCCGATTACTACGATCCGTCGATCAACAACTAATGCGCTAAAACGGAACTAACATGAAAAAGATATTTCAAATCATCACGCTGCTGGTCGCCGCCGTTTCCTGCGCATGCAGCGACTTCGACGACTCGGGCCTGCGCAAGCGCATCGACGACTACAAGAACCGGATCGAGGCGCTGAAGGCCAAGAGCGAGACGCTCGCCGCGCAGCTCGCCGATCTGAGCTACCTCACCGGCGGCAACGTCATCACCTCGGTGTCGCAGGATGCCGAAGGCAAGTATGTCGTGACCTACAAGGACAACGCCGACAAGGAGCATACGCTCGTGCTGGCCACCATGTCCGATATCCTCGACGTGCCGATCGTGGGCGTGCAGCTCGGCGAGGACGGCATCTACTACTGGACGCAGTGCGTCGACGGCCGGATTTCGTGGCTGACCGACGCCGAGGGCAACAAATTCCCGGTGAGCGGCTATACGCCGACCATCTCGGTCGACCAGGAGGGTTACTGGACCATCGACGGCGAGCGGCTGACCGATGCGTCGGGCAAGCCCGTCGAGGCGAACGACTCGGCTTCGTCGGTTTTCCGCGCTGCGGGACTCGATGCCGACGGGAATTTCTCGCTGACGCTCGGCGACGGTACGACCCTCACGCTTCCGGTATTCAACACCCTCAACCTCAAGCTCGATGCGGCTCCCGTCACGATGGTGGCGGACGTCGCACGGCCCCTGAGCGTCGCCTATGCCCTTTCGGGCGAGGCGGCCGAGCAGGCGATCGTCGCCCTGGCCAAGGTCGAGGGCGTCGAGGCCAAGCTCGACACCGAGAAGCAGACGATCGACATCTCCTTCGGCGAGACCTTCTCGCAGGGCAGCGTGATCGTCATGGCCTACGACCTGGCGGAGAACGTCGTGGTTCGTCCGTTGTTCTTCCGCACCTCGGCGCTCGGCACGGTGGTCATTACCACGGCCGACGAACTGACGGCCTTCGCCGCGGCGGTCAATGCCGGCGGCGAGCAGGCTGCGGGCAAGGCGGTGCTGGGTGCCGATATCGACCTGAAGGGCGCAGCCTGGACGCCGATCGGCAACGGCAGCTATACGACCGCGAACAAAATTTCGGGCGCGACTTTCCAGGGAACGTTCGACGGCAAGGGCTATAAGATCACGAACCTGAAGATCGCGGTTCCGGCCGATGCGGCCGCCGGATCGGCCTGGGGCCTTTTCGGTGTGCTGGAAGGTGCCGAAGTGCGCAACGTCGTGATCGGCGAGGGTTCGTCGCTGACCTCTACGGCGGCCGCCATGACCGCGATGGGTGCCGTCGCAGGCTATGCCTACGATGCGACGGTGGAGAACTGCGAAAACCATGCGGCGATCGATTTCGCCGGAGGTTCGGACAACGTACGCGAATCGATCGGCGGCGTGGTGGGTGCAACCTGCACGGCCGAGGTCGACTGCGTGGTGACGGGCTGCAAGAACTACGGCCGCATCTCGTCGACCAATACGGTCAACACGAAGAACGGCGGTACGGGATTCTCGGTCGGCGGCATCGTCGGCTTCACCGATGCGCTGGGTACTCCGGCGACGCGGTGCCGTGTGGAGAACTGCGTGAACGAGGGTGCGATCGAGGCTCAAGCCACGCGTACGGCGGGTATCGTCGCCTCGATGAACAAGTATAGCGAGGCGAAGGGCTGTACGAACAACGCGGCGGTCGTCTGCACCGACACGAAGGCGTCGAACAGCCGTGTGGCCGGCATCGTTTCGGGCATGGGCGCCCAGACGAGCCTGGTGAACTGCGTGAACAACGGCGGCGTCACGTTCGCCGTCGCGGGCGATACGACGCACGGCTATGCGGCCGGCATCGCGGGCCAGACCAACGACAATTCGTGTGTGATCGACGGCTGCGAGAACTACGGCACGGTACTTTCGGATATCATCGATGCAGCGACGAACAAATACATCGCCATCGTCTGCGCCAATACCAACAAGAAGACGGTCGCCATCCGCAACTGCAAGGTCGGCGGCAAGATCGGTCCTTACTCGGGCGGTGCGGAAGGCGCTACGGAGCTGACCGAAGCGAACTACGCGCAGTATATCTATTTCAGCCTCGCGGGTGCGGAGCCCGTGTTGGAGAACAACGTTTTCGCGAGCGGCGGCATCACGCCTCCGCCCGCGAAAGGTATCGCTACGGCGGAGGAGCTCATGGCCTTCCGCGATGCGGTCAACCGCGGCGAGAGCACGGCTGAGTGGGAGGACGAACAAGGCGTCGTCAACCTGCTGAAGGATATCGACCTGTCGGGTGCCGGCGTGTGGACGCCGATCGGCAATGCGTCGGCGAAGTGGTCGAACTCCGAGTTCACCGTGACGGGCAATGCCTTCAAGGGGACGTTCGACGGCGGCGGCCATGCCCTGCGCAACGTGAAGCTCGCCTATGCGGGCGGCGATGCCAATGCGGCATACGGTCTGTTCGGCGTGCTGGAGGACGCTACGGTGCGTAACCTCACGATCGGTGCGGCCGAGGGCGATGCGAGCTCGCTGACGGTGACCGCCACGGGCGGCCCGGCCGAAATCGGCGTCGTTGCGGGTTCCTGCTGCGACGCAACGATCTCCGAGGTGGTCAACTATGCGAAGATCGTCTACGACGGTACGTGCGGCGACAAACGCATCTCGACGGCGATGGTCGGCCTGGCATACGCCTCGGCCAAGGGTACGACGCTCGAACACCTGACGAACTACGGCGCGATCGTATGCGATACGCACGGCAATTCGTCCAACGGTCTGGGCAATGCGATCCATATCGGAGGCATCTGCGGCGTAGCGTCGGGCAATACGAACAACAAGGTCTCCAATACGATCGCCTATTGCGACAACTACGGCGGCATGACCTCCAATTCGGCCCGTACGTCGGGCATCGTCGCCGCGGCGAACAACTATACGGCGCTCAATTCGTGCATCAACCACGGCGATCAGTACAATACGTGCGGCAACTCGGGCCGTCTGGGCAATATCACCTGCATCACGGGTACGAGTTGTCCGATGACCGACTGCGTGAACAACGGCGATCTGGTAAGCACGATGGGTGCTCGCTGCGGCGGACTGGTCAGCCTGGCCAACCATGCGACCAACTCGTTCAGCGGCTGCGCCAACTACGGCGAGATCATCACCGACAGCGAACAGCGCGGCGTGTTCTTCGGATACAGCGGTTACGTCACTTCGTGGGTCAACTGCATCGCGGGCGGCAAAGTGGGCGTCTATAACAACGGACAGTACATTTACGACTCCCACAGCGAAGCCGACCAGGTGCGTTATCTCGGCGTGCAGAAGTCCGGCTCGCCGATCAACGTGTCGAACATCACCTACCTGATCGGTTCGAGCAGCGGCGGGCCGGGCGTCGACGACCCGGTGGAACCGACCCTGCGCATTCTCTTCATCGGCAACAGCTTCACGAAGGATGCCGTCGAACATCTTCCCAAAATAGTCGACGCCGCAGGCATCAAGACCCTGAAAATGACGCACCTCTACTACGGCGGCCGGACCATTCCCGAGTACGCCGACGGGTATGCGACGCGCAGCGACTATACTTGCTACAAGTATCTGCCTTCCACCTCGGTATGGCTGTCGTACAGCGGCTATACGATCCAGCAGATCGTCAAGGAGGAGCCCTGGGATATCGTCTGCATCCAGGAGCATACGGGCAACAAGGCCGCCTGGGCGTGGGATGCTACCGAGAAGGGGGCCGTCGAGTCGCTGCTCGCCTCGATCAAGGCCGACAACGCCAAGACCCCGCGTTTCGCCTACATCATGTCGCAGGCCTACTTCAACATGGATAAGATCGGCGGCAATTCGAAACCCTACATGACCTTCACGACCCAAAGCGAGATGTTCGACGTGATCGTCGCGCAGGCCAAGAAGGTCCTCGCGGAGACCGAAGTCGAGCAGATCATCCCGACGGGTACCGTCTTGCAGAACCTGCGCACCTCGTCGCTCAACAACGCGATGGACCTCACGCGCGACGGCTACCACATGGACTACGGCCTGAGCCGTTATGCGGCGGCCTGCGCGGTCTTCGAAATGCTCGTAGCGCCGGCTTTCGACGGCGTGACGCTCGACGGCAATGCGTTCCGCTACGACGTTTCGAATACGGCCGACGGCAGCTATACGACGCCCGTTACCGATGCCACGGCTCCCGTAGCCTTGCAGGCGGCGCGTTATGCCATTCAGAATCCGTTCACGGTCACCGACATGTCCGTTTCGCCTTCGACGCCCGACAACGGCATCGAGGATACGGATTTCGAAAACGACACCGATAAAGAGTAAAACCGATGAAAACCGAAATTATATCGCTGTTGTCCGCAGCCCTCGGCCTGATGGGCTGCGCGACCTCTCCCGAACTGGCGGAGCCCATGCGCCCCGCGACGGAGATTCCCGGAGCCGTGGGGCTCGTCATCGAGGCTTCGTGCCCGGAAATGACCCGCACGGATATCGAGGAGGGCAAATCGACCTGGCAGGCGGGCGACCGCATCACGGTGGTCTACGACGGCCGCGCCTACGAATATACGGCCGCGGAGGCCGGTGAGACGACGCGTTTCGCCAGCACCGCGGGCATCGAGTCCTACGACGCTTCGCGTTCGCTGGTGGCTTACTACCCCGAAACGACGGTCGAAGGCGTGGTTTCGATCGCCGCCGAGCGTGAAATCGCGCTCTCGGGCGACGACCAGCGCAATGCCGCGTGCGCTCCGCTGGTGGGTGTTCCGGCGGAGGGTGCTCCTACGGACGGCGCACTGCACATGACGTTCCGCAACATCTTCTCGGTCATGGAGCTGCGCGTCGATGCCGGGGAACTGGCTTCGGCGGCCGAGTCGCTGCGCGTGGAGCCGGCCGATGCCGAGTCGTTCGAGGGCTGGATCACCTTCACGGGTACGGTCGATGCGCAGACGTTGGCGCTCACCGCGGCCGAGAACGGCACGGGCAAGGAACTGCTGCTGCGCTTCGCCGAGGGTGTCGACCTGCGCAAGCCGCAGACGATCAAATTCCCCGTAGGGCGTTTCTCGTCGCCCGCGGGCCTGGCGCTCACCCTGCGCACGGCCGACGGCAAGGAGTATACGAAGAAGGTCTACAAATCGGGCGTGGTCACCTATACCGAGCAGAACGGCGTCTTCCGCGCCAAGCACCTCGCCAAGGCGCTCTACGCCTTCTCGGCGCAGGGCGGCGGCATCGCTACGGCCGACGATCTGGTGGATTTCGCCGCTGCGGTGAATGCAAACCAGAGCACGGCGCCGTGGCAGAACGAAGAGGGCACGGTCGTGCTGCTCGACGATATCGACATGGCCGAGGTGAAGGATTGGACGCCGATCGGCCTGGCGACCTTCTCGTGGAAAAGCAATAAACTCACGATCGATAGCGGCAATCCCTTCACGGGCCGTTTCGACGGACAGGGACATACGATCCGCAACCTGAAGATGGAGTGCCGCACGGCGGCCGCTTCGACGGCTTACGGCCTGTTCGGTGCCGTGGCCGACGGCGGCGTGGTGGAGAACCTCGTATTCGACGAGAGCTGCTCGCTGACGGTGAAGGCTACGCAGGGCGCCGACTGCGGCATTGCGGCCGGTCTGGTCTACGACGCGACGGTGCGCAGCATCGTCAACCGGGCGGCTTTGAATTTCGACGGTGCCGCACCCGACAACGTCCGCATGACGCTCGCCATGGTGGGCTTCGCCTTCGCCCGAGAGAAAGGAGCGACGATCGAGGAGCTGGTCAACTACGGCAAAGTTACGGCGACCTCGGGCGGCAATACCAAGAGCAACGGTGCGGCCGTCCATCCTGCGGGTATCGTCGGCTTCTCGACGAACTACACCGGCAAGACGACCGAGGTGCGTATCGCCAAATGCGTCAATTACGGCGATTTGGAGACCGAGACGGGACGCGTCTCGGGGATCGTGGCTTCGGCCAATCGTTATACCTCCGTCGAGGAGTGCGTCAACTGGGGCGAGAGCGTCAACGTCTTCGCGACGAGCGGCAGCGCGCGTCTGGGCAACATCACCTGCATTGCGGGTACCGGATCGAAACTCCGCGGCTGCATCAACCGCGGCAACCTTATCAGCAAAACGGAAGGTGCCGCCGGAGGTGTAGTCTGCCTGGTCAATGACGACAACAACTCGTTCGTCGGATGCGAGAACTACGGTCTGGTGATTACCGACAGGACGAGTTACCGAGGCACTTTCTTCGGACAGTGCAACAAGGCGGCTCAATTCGAAGCCTGCATCGCGCAGGGCGACCTGGGTACCTACGAGGGCGGGTCGTATTCGCTGGTGGGCGTGAACTACGCCAACTACATGAACTATATCGGCGACCACAATGCGAATGCCGTCAACGTCAACAGCCAGACGATCCGCTATTATCCCGTCGGTTCGTCGGTGCCGGCCGAGGCGGAGTTCGGGGTGAAACCCTCCGCGGTGGAGTTCGATGCGCAGGGCAGCGACGTCGCGGTCGTGCAGCTCTCGTCGATCGACTGGGATTGGACGGTTACGGCCGACGCTGCGTGGGTGCATATCGCGGACCTCGAAGGTGCGGCGCTCGCGGGCGGTGAGAAGGATCCCGGCATACAGTACGTGCAACTCTCGGCCGATGCCAACAACGCTACGGAGGTACGCCGTGCGACGGTGACGTTCGCCTCGACCGACGGACAGCAGAAAGCGACGGTTTCCGTGAGCCAGCAGGCGCGCGGTGCGGCGTTCCCGAGCAAATGGGTCTTCCAGGCCTCGACGCTCCCGGGTTATCAAACCAAATGGGTGTCGGACAACACGATTCCTGCGACTTCGGGCGCCTCGGGCTATATCTCCGTCGTGCGCGGCGAGAAGAACGCCGACGCGCCTTTCACGCGGAGCATCGATTCGAACAAACCGGCCGTCGCGACCCTGGTCGAGGGCGATTACTGGCTCTACTCCTTCCCGGTGGCCTCCTTCCCGGCAGGTTCGGCCGTGGAATTCAACGCGACGATGAACGGCGAGGCTGCGTCGCCCAAATACTACATCGTCGAATACCTCGACGGCGGCGTTTGGAAATGCGTCGAGGAGGATTTGCGCTCGGCGACCGAAGACCCGACGATCCGTTACACGTACAAATGCTCGGGTCTCGGAAGCGGCGGCAGCTACCAGGTTACCACGGTCATGCAGACCATGCGTTTCAGCGAGGCGGTGACGGACGGCGAGGTGAAAATCCGCTGCCGGGCCGTCGGTCCCTACACCTGCTCGGGTGCCGCGCAGAGTGTTTCGGCCGGTGCGAAGGCGCTTATGCCCGCCTTCGGATTCACGGGCAGCTACGTGCAGAACCTCGGTACCTCCGTACCGCGCGATACGAAGAAGGTATTGTGCCTGGGCAACTCGTTCTCCTATTACAGCAATCCGGTGTGGATGCTCAAGGAGATCGCTTGGCGCGAGGGCCACTACCTGAAGATCAAGGCTCACCTGAAAGGGTCGCAGACCTTGACGCAGCACCAGTCGCTCGCCATGTCGCTCGATGCCGTGGGCGAAGGCGGCTACGACTATGCGTTCCTCCAGGATCAGAGCCAGAACCCCGCGACCTACGGCCGCGACGCTACGGCGTCGATCCTCTCGGGATTCACGACGCTCGCCGGGAAGGTGCGCGAGGCATCGCCCGCCTGTCGGGTGGTACTCGAACAGACGTGGGCCTTCTCGGCCAGCAGCTACGGCGGATTCACCGATTTCGCGACCTTCGACGCCCTGCTGCGCAAGGGCGCCCGCGAGATGGCCGAAGCCGGTTCGGCCTGGGTGTCGCCCATCGGCGAGGCGTTCCGCGAGGTGCGTGCCGGATCGTCGGGCATCAACCTCTACTACACGGACAGCAAACACCAGTCGGAATACGGCGCTTACCTGAAGGCTTGCGTGAACTACCTCGTGCTGTTCGGCGAACGCTTCGGCAGCGATCCGGCCGATTGCGGTCTCGACGCCACGAAAGCGGCTTATCTCCGCTCGGTGGCCGAGCAGGTGGTATTGGGTCATGAGGACGATTATCTGATCCGCCGTTAAGCGTGCCGTCGGAATCCGGCCGGTTCGACCGAAACCGGCAATGTGAAGCGAGGCTGTCTGCGATTCGTCGGACAGCCTCGCTTTTCGGTACATCGAACGGTTCGCCGGCGATCTGTGGACACAAAAAAACGACAGAACCTAAGTTCTGCCGTCGCGATACACCTCGAAGCGGAAAGAGAGGGATTCGAACCCCCGGAACCTTGCAGTTCAACGGTTTTCAAGACCGCCGCGATCGACCACTCCGCCATCTTTCCGAAACAAATCGTGACAAATGTAACACCGATTTTCCATTTCGCCAAATCTTGAACGGCTTTTCGCACGACGGAATATCGCTCCGCACCCCGAACTTCGGTATTTCGTCCCAAAATTCGCGGTTTCCGCCGGGAAAACACTATCTTTGCCGCATATTCATAACGAATAATCTGCCATGCCGAATATCTCCCAGCGCGCGGCGATCATGCCCGCTTCCCCCATACGCAAACTCGTCCCCCTGGCCGAGGCCGCCAAAGCGCGCGGTACGAAAATCTACCACCTCAACATCGGTCAGCCCGATCTGCCGACACCGCAGGAGGGACTCGACGCGCTGAAGCATATCGACCGCCAAATCCTCGAATACAGCCCCAGCGATGGCTACCGCTCGCTGCGCGAAAAGCTGGTCGGCTACTACGAGCAATACCAAATCCGTCTGACGGCCGACGATATCATCGTCACCACGGGCGGTTCCGAGGCCGTGCTTTTCGCCTTCATGTCGTGTCTCAATCCGGGTGACGAAATCATCGTTCCCGAACCCGCCTATGCCAACTACATGGCCTTCGCCGTCTCGGCGGGCGCTGTGATCCGGCCCGTAGTCTCGTCGATCGAGCAGGGGTTCGCACTGCCTGACGTCGAACAGTTCGAGGCGTTGATTAACGAGCGCACGCGCGGCATTCTGATCTGCAACCCCAACAATCCGACCGGATACCTCTACACCCGCAAGGAGATGAACCGCATTCGCGATCTGGTCCGCAAATACGACCTGTTTCTCTTTTCGGACGAGGTATACCGCGAATTCATCTATACCGGATCGCCTTATATCTCGGCCTGCCACTTGGAGGGCATCGAACAGAACGTCGTGTTGATCGATTCGGTTTCGAAGCGTTATTCGGAGTGCGGCATCCGCATCGGTGCGCTGATAACCAAGAACCGGACGCTGCGTGACGCCGTGATGAAATTCTGCCAGGCACGTCTTTCGCCGCCGCTCATCGGCCAGATCGTGGCCGAAGCCTCGATGGACGCTCCGCGTACATACGCCATGGAGGTCTACGAGGAGTATATCGAACGACGCAAATGCTTGATCGACGGTCTGAACCGCATTCCGGGCGTCTATTCGCCCATCCCGATGGGGGCGTTCTACACCGTGGCGCGGCTCCCGGTGGACGACAGCGACCGCTTCTGCGCCTGGTGTCTCGAAGAGTTCAGCTACGAAGGCGAAACGGTCATGCTCGCACCGGCTTCGGGTTTCTATTCCGATCCCTCTTTCGGACGCAACGAGGTGCGTATCGCCTATGTCCTTCGAAAAGAGGACCTCGAACGGGCGCTCGTCGTACTCGCAAAGGCGCTCGAAGCCTATAATGCTCGCCGCGATTGAGGCGTAGTTTGCCTTTTTCGGACTGCAATTCTTGTATTCGAAAACGGTTGTTCGGACGTTTTTCTGATTCCAAGCCCCTCCTTCGGGAGGGGTTTGGCGTATGGCTGTATCCGGTAACGCAAAGGGCCGGCGGGCAATCGGTCATATCCTCCAATCTTAGGTCTTTTAATCCAATTTTAAGGAATTTTAGGCCAAAATATTTGGGCGAGGGGAATAGTTTTTCTACTTTTGTCCCCGATTTGCGCAGCCCGCACGAGGCGCGCACGACCTTTTCGATAAGCCGAGGGTGGAACCGGACTTGTTCGGGTGATGCCGAAGCGGGAAAAGGGACAAAAAACAGAACCAAACCCTTTATTATGAAAAAAATTCTCCTCGTTCTGGCCGCAGCGGCCTTCGCTACGGGAGCCAGCGCCGAAGGCTACCAGGTCAACAACATGTCGGCCAAACAAACCGGTATGGGCCATGTCGGCACGGCCATGAAACTCGATTCGGAATCCATCTTCTTCAATCCCGCCGCCGCATCGTTCCAGAAGTCGAAGTTCGATATTTCGGCCGGATTTACGGGCATCCTCGCCTCCTGCGCCTATCGCTCGCTGCCGACGCTGGCCAACGACTATACGAGCGGCCCGGCCGAGAAATCCGACAACAAACTCTCCACGCCGCTGCACGTCTACTTCAACTACAAACCCATCGAGCGCCTCTCCGTGGGTCTGGGATTCTTCACGCCCAACGGCTCGTCGATGCGCTGGAGCGACCAGTGGTCGGGCGCGCATCTGGTGCAGGAGATCAACCTCGCGGCCTATACCGTTCAGCCCACGGTGTCGTATCGCATCTGCGACCGGCTCTCGATCGGTGCGGGTCTGATGATTACGTGGGGTAATTTCGACCTTGCACGCTCGATGCTCTCGCCCACGACGATCACGGGGCTCGTGCAGACGATGATCGATCCGACGATCGGCCAGTTGCAGGGCGCGTTGAATGCCGGATATCCTCTTTCGGACGAGCAGCAGGCGATGCTTCAAACCTTGCAGGGTGCCAAGGGATTCCTCGAAGCCAACCGCGATCGTACGCTCGTGCTGGCCAAGCTCCAAGGCAATGCCGACGTAGCGGTGGGTGTCAACGCCGGTGCGATGTGGGATATTACGGACCAATGGTCGATCGGTATGACCTGGCGTTCGCGCATGAACATGCAGGTCGGCCGCGGTCATGCCACGATGAAGGTCGATCCGACGGCTGCGCAGCTCATCGCCCAACTCGGACAGCTCTCGCCCGGCACGCAACTGCTGCCGCCGCTCGATAAGGGCACGTTCAACGCCGAGCTGCCCCTTCCGACGGTCGTCACGTGGGGCGTATCGTTCCGCCCGACGACGCGCTGGGAACTCGCCGTGGATCTGCAATGGTCCGGATGGTCGGCCTACAAGCGTCTCGACGTCAACTTCAACGAGCCCGAACTGGGCATCGCACCGATCCTTTCGGTGAAGAACTATTCGAATACGCTGGCGTTCCGTTTCGGCGGCCAGTATCGTGCGACGGATTTCCTGACGGCCCGCATGGGTATGTACGTCGACGAGAGCCCCGTAGACAGCAACTACCTCAATCCCGAGACGCCTTCGATGACCAAAGTGGCCTATACGGCCGGTCTGAGCCTGCGTCCCACGAAGTGCATGTCGATCGACCTGGCTTATTGCTACGTCTCCTCGGCCGATCCCGAACGTACGGGCTCCTATCCGATTTACCAGTACGGCAATCCGACCCAGCTGACCGAGGTTTTCTCGGGCAACTACAAGCTGCATGCGAACGTCTTCTCCATAGGCGTAGGATTCCGCTTCTGAGAGTTTCGAAAAAAACGCTATCTTTGCCCCGATTTTTATCAAGGAAAATATGGCAAATAATTTACTGAAAGGAAAGAAAGGTCTGATCTTCGGCGCGCTCAACGAGCAGTCGATCGCCTGGAAGGTGGCCGAACGTGCTGTGGAAGAAGGTGCCGAAATCGTGCTGACGAATACCGCCGTATCCATCCGTATGGGAACGATCGGTCAGCTGGCCGAGAAGTGCAATACGATCGTCGTACCGGCCGATGCGACCAGCGTAGCCGATCTGGAAAACCTGATCGACCGCACGATGGAGCATTTCGGCGGGAAGTTCGATTTCATGCTCCACTCGATCGGCATGTCGCCCAACGTCCGCAAAGGACGCAAATACGACGATCTGGACTACGACTATCTGCAAAAGACGCTCGATATCTCGGCGATCTCGTTCCACAAAGCCATTCAGGTAGCCCGCAAGAAGGACGCCATCAACGAATGGGGTTCGATCGTGGCGCTCTCCTACATCGCAGCACAGCGTACGCTTTACGGCTATAACGACATGGCCGATGCCAAGGCGCTGCTCGAATCGATCGCCCGCAGCTTCGGATATATCTACGGCCGTGAGAAACACGTGCGTATCAACACCGTATCGCAGTCGCCCACGCAGACGACGGCCGGCAGCGGCGTGCTGGGACTGGGCGATTTGATGTCGTTCGCCGAAAATATGTCGCCGCTGGGCAACGCCACGGCGGAGGACTGCGCCGACTACGTGTTGACGCTCTTCTCGGATTTCACGCGCAAGGTGACGATGCAGAATCTCTATCACGACGGCGGATTCTCGTCGATGGGTATGAGCCGCCGCGCAATGAAGACCTATGAGAAGGGCATGCGGTTCGAGGACGTGACCGAACACCAATTCCCCTTCGGCAAGAACGTCGAGTAAAGGGTTTTCGCATCGATCCCCGAGGGTCGTCGTTTTAGGGACCAGGGAGCTCGAAAGGTTGAATGCTCCCGACCAGGCGAAGGAACTATCCCCGGAGTCTGTGAAATGAGGAATCGCCCCTGTCGAACAAGTTTCGACAGGGGCGATTCCGTTAAAATCGGGGAGGATGATTCGACGTATGATTCCCTAAAACCACGAAGTAAAGTACAGCCTTCCCATCTTCAGCAGCTCGAAACTTCGGTATAACCTGCCAGCCACCGAAGACAAATTTCAAACGAATTACTTAAACCGGCGACATTCTCCGATGCCGTCGGCCGAAGCCGTTCCCGTGCGGAAGATGCGGTAACCGGGCCCGCGACTGCGAATGCGCAACGTATGCGGATCGATTCGCCGAATGCGGAGATCGCCGCAGCCGTCGATCTCCCGCAACGATCGCAAGGACCTGCCGGGAAGTGTCACGGTGCGGTCGCAAGCCTTTTTGCAGTCGATGAAAAGCACCCGACCGTCGCCTTCGATCCCTTCGTAACAGAACAATTCATCATCGTCCGCAATCGGATCGACGAACCAGGTGTAGACTCCGCGCCAGCGCACCGAATCCCCGTCACGCACCTCGCGACCGGCAATCAAGCGGTGGTAAGATTTCCCGGAGGAGTTGCCGATGAAAACCGCATCGGCATCGGTGAGCAAGCCGTGATCGCCAGCGCCTTCGGGCAGCAGCCACGTCGATTGATATCCGCAGTCGTTTTTCTCGACGAAACGCCGAAAAGCGGGATGGTCCCCCTTCGTGAAATGCGAAACGCGATCTTGGGGCGTCCAGTCGGCGTAGGCGCCGCCGGGAGTAAGGGTACGGATCTCGTCGCAGAACATCGACTGCATGCCGTAGTAAGTCCTCACGGTAGCGGGTTCGGTGTTGAGGAAACGGTGCGACACGGCGACCTCGATGTTGTTCTCGCGAATGCAATAGGTGACCCGCTCGGTACAAAACGGCCGAACGGGGCGTTCGTGTCCCGCGGAATCTGCCACAGGATAGCGCGGGTCCAAAAGCCGGTTTTCGACCCGGATCGTCACCTCGCGAGCCCGCAGCGTCGTGTCGCGGTCGAGGGGGTGTCCGTCGGCCGAAATCGTCGCATCGATGTGGCGGGCCGTGCGGGCGACGCCGCGCTCCCGGTAGGTGTGGTTGGCACCGATCCACCCCCAGCCCTCGATCGCCAGGGGGCCGATGTTATCGCTCGTAGCCCGGTTGAGAAGGATTTCCGTCCTGCCGTCGTCGCTCGGGGCGTTGTCGTCACACTCCCGACCGCAGCGTTCGCCGACGGCGACTTCGTAGAAGGTGAACAGTTCGTTGAACATGCACCGCCGGAACAGGTAGCGGAACACCCGCCGGTCGCGGTCCTCGAACCGGATATGGAGCTCGTCGCCCCGGCGCGTGACGGCGAGCGTTCCCAGAGCGTCAGGGGCCGAAACGGCCGCAGCCCGGGATGCTTCCGGGGCGGAGGCATTTCGGGCTGCGGTGATCCGTTCCGTCGCTGCGAACAGCAGCACGGCGAGCGGAAGCAGACGAAAGAGCATACTTACGCTACTTCATGTAGGGTTTCATGTAAGGACGCAAGGTCTCGACCCACACGGCGTAACCCGGTCCCGTCAGGTGGATACCGTCCTGGGTATACTCCGCAGGCAGTGCCCCGTCGCTCTGAATGGCGCTCCAGATATCGACATAAGGCAGTCCGCGACGCTCGGCCATTTCGCGCAATACGGTATTGAACCCGGCGATGCGGCTGTTCTTGCCCGTGAAGTATTCGCTCCGATCCTCGATGACCGGCAGCAAACTCTGGATATAGACCTTCGTGCGGGGACTCTCTCGGGCGATGATGTCGAGCATGCGTTCGTACTGTTCGAGCAGTTTCTCGTAAGTCGTCTTCGAGAAGATCAAATCGTTGACGCCCGCCATGATGAACAGGGCTTTCGGTTTGCCCGAGAGGATGGTTTCCAGACGGGCGATCATGCCCGATACGCAGTCGCCGCCGATGCCGCGGTTGAGCACGTAGGCCGGCTGGAAATATTCGCCCCACAGGCCCCGTTCGGTAAGGCTGTTGCCCAGCATCACGATGTTGTGCTTCTTGACGGGCGTAAGTTCGTAGAAGGCGCGCCGCACCGGATAATAGGTCTTGTCGATTCTCAGCGTATCGACCTGTGCCGAAACTCCGGTCGCGGTAGCGACGGCCAACAGAAAGAGTGCGATTTTTTTCATGGTATGGTTGTTTTAGCGGTTATTCGGCTTTCGCGGCAACGGGTTGTTTTTCGGCCTCGGCGCATTGCTGCAAAAGGCGCCACAACTGGTAGAGACCGCGCGGAACGTGGAAGCAGCCCTTCCATTTGCCGCCCTTGAGCGGCAGCAGCACCTCGCCGCGGCGGTTGAGGTATCCGAACCATTCGGGATACTCGGTATCCTTGAAGTGCGACCACATATATGCGTCGAGCTTCTCGAACCACGCCAGACACTCCCGGTTGCCCGTCAGATGATAGCCCTTGAGCATGGCGATGGCCGATTCGAGGTGTACCCACCACAGTTTTTGGTCCCATTCGAGCTGCTGCTGGGGATGTCCGAGGCGGTCCATGAAGTAGAAAATGCCGCCGTACTGCTTGTCCCAGCCGTATTCGATCGTACGCAGAGCGATTTCGACGGCACGGTCGATCAGATCGCGGCGGCCCAGCCGCACGCCCATATCCATGACGAACCACATCGCCTCGAGCGAGTGTCCGGGGTTGATCGTGCGTCCCTCGAACGAGTCGACGAGCGAATTATCCGCGGCCGAGACGTTTTCGACGATCAGCCCCAGGTCCTTCTGGTAAAAAACGTCGAGAACCTCGTGCAGGCAGATGTCGATCGTGCTGTCGATCAGCGCCGGATCGATGAACTCCTCGATTTCGAGCGCAAGATTGCAGAGGATCATCGGCAGGGCGAAATCCTTGATCGGACGCGTGCCGGGGTGGGCCTTGCACCATTTGCCTTTGGGATTGTCGCGCTTTTCGAGGATGCGGTCGAACGTACGCTTGGCGATGCGTGCGTACTCCTCGTTGCCCGAAGCCTTGGCCAGCTGGGCGAAAGCCATCGTGGCGAAGGTATAGGAGAAGATGTTGTAGGGTTCGACGAGCGGCTGTCCCTCGCGCGTAAGCGAAAAATACCAGTCGTAGTTGCCGTCGTGGCCGTATTTGCGCAGGAACTCGCCGCCTTGCAGGGCGCAGGCGAGCCATTCGGGACGCTTCTCCACCTTGTTGCACAGCATCGAGAAAAGCCATACCTCGCGGCCCTGCAACCAGATGAATTTGTCCGTGTCGTAGACGCTGCCGTCGCGATCGAGACAACTGAAATAGCCGCCGCATTCCTTATCCTGGGAGTGTTCGAGCCAGAAGGGCAATACGTTGTCGAAGAGTTCGGATTCGTATTTTTCAGCCAGTTGTTGGAAATTCATGTTATCCGTATATTTAAGGGGTTAATTTTTCCAGTATTTTTCGATCTCTTCGAGCGAGCGGCCCGTAGTTTCGGGCACGGCCCGCCACATGATGACGATGTAGGGAACGCACATCGCCGCGAAGAGGAAGAACGTTCCGGCAGGCGTCAGGTTTTCGAGCATCCACGGCGTGAGCTGGCCGATCAGATAGGTGCCCACCCAGAGCGAGAGCCCGGCGATCGACATGGCCAGTCCGCGCACCCGCGTAGGATACATCTCCGAGAGGAGCACGAAGACCACGGCGCAGATCGACACGGCGCAGCAGAAGACGTAGCCCAGGAAGAAGACGAGCAGGAACGTATTCGGCAGTCCCCATGCGGCTCCGACGAGGAAGTAGAGACCGATCGCGAGCAGCGAGACGATCATGCCCGAGACTCCCCAGTAGACCAGCTGCTTGCGGCCTACGCGGTCGATGATCGCCAGCGCCAGGACGGTCGTAAGCATGTTCACCACGCCCACGAGCACCTGCGAAAAGAGCGAATCGCCGCTCGACAGTCCGGCGTTCTCGAAGATCGTGGGACCGTAGTACAACACGGCATTGACACCCATGAACTGCCCGAGAATGGCGATGAAGGCGCCGATCGCGACGGCACGCCGGATGCCGGGTTCGAGCAAAGCCCGCCACTGGGGTTCGTCGTTCTTCGTGAAGGTGGCGCGCACGGCGTCGATCTGAGCTTCGGCATCGGCCTGCACGGGATAGATGCGTTGCAGCACGCGACGGGCCTCTGCGTCGCGCTCGCGCAGCAGCAGCCACCGCGGACTCTCGGGGATGAAGAACAGGATGGCGAAAAAGAGCGCCGCGGGGAGCGTCTCGGCGCCGAACATGCCGCGCCACATCTCGTCGATCCAGATCTTCTGCATCGCCTCCGAAGCGTAATGCGCCGTCTCGGCCGAGCGGAGGATGGCGAAATTGACCAGGTAGGCGGCCAGGAATCCGACCGTGATGGCCAACTGGTAGAGCGACACGAGCGATCCGCGCCAGCGCGGCACGGCCACCTCCGAGATATACATCGGGGAGACGATCGACACCACGCCGATGCCCACGCCGCCGATGATGCGGTAGACGATCAACTGCTGGAAATCGGAGCAGATCGCACAACCGACGGCCGAGACCGTGAACAGCACGGCCGAGACGAGCATCGTGCGCTTGCGGCCGAAACGGTCGCTCAGCACCCCGGCGACCGCCACGCCGGCGATCGAACCCACGAGGGCGCAGCCGACGAACCACCCCTGCTGCATAGCGTCGAGTCCGAATTGCGACGCCACGCCGGCGATCGTTCCCGAGATCACGGCCGTATCGTAGCCGAAAAGGATGCCTCCGATCGCGGCGACGACCGACAGGAAGACGATGTATCCCGTATTGGTTTGCGATTTCATAGGCTACTCGATCTCGAAATACTCCTTGTAACGGTTGTAGAGGTGCCCGGCCTGCAAATAGGCCGACTGGGGCGACATGAAGTGCGAGAATTCGAAGGTGATCGCCTTGTCGTACCCGGCGCGTTTGGCCGCTTCGAGTTTCAGGCGCAGCTTGTCGAACTTGATGGGCAGGAAATTGATGCGCATGTCGCGATCGAACGACTCGGCGTTGGTCCAGCACTTCATGCCGTATTTGTCCGCCAGGCGCTTGTTGATCGAGAAGAAAAGGTCCAGCTCGTCGTAGTCGATATGTCCGTCCTGGAAGGCGCAGGCGTCCACCACGTCGTGGATGCCGTCGAAAATCTCGTCCCATTCGCGTTCGTGCTCGTCGGCCGTCACGGCATTCTGGGCGTTCGATACGGCTTTCTTGCCGTCGATCCAGGGCGATATGAAGGTGGGCAGTCCGCCCGAAACCTCCTTGCACTGCTTGCCCATCGCGTGGAACGCGCCGATAGCCCCCCGGGTCGCGCGGCTGATCTCGCCGCTGATATACCAGCCGCCGAAGCTGCGGTATTTTTCGCCGTAGAGTTTCCAAACCTCGTCGATGACGTAGCGGTTATGCTCCACCTCGTGCGACATGTCCTGCGTATCCCAGTATTTGCCCGAATCGTAGAGCCCGAAGTAGAACTTCATGCCGTACTTCTCGGCCAGCCGCAGGAAAAGGTCCACCAGGTCGACCGAGGGTTTGTAGCAACCCTGCCCCAGCAGATGGGGCGAGGGATAGGTGATGAATTTGCGGTAGCCCGAGCGGATCATGATGACCGTATCGATGCCGATGGCCTTCATGTAGCGGAAATCGCGGTCCCACTCGCGCTCGCCCCAGTTCTGGTGGGGGATGTCGTGCGAAATTTCGTCGAGGAACGTGCCCGTGATGCGCAGGGCGTTGCCCTTGGGGACGATCAGGTTCGCCGCTTCGGCGGCGGGGTCATAGGCGTCGTCCTCCTTGCCGCAGGCCGACAACAGCGGGGGCACGACCAGCGCCGAAGCTCCGGCCGCAACTACTTTTTTCAGGAATTTTCTGCGTGTTTCCATCGTGCTTGCAAATGTTTAGTCCAGGAACCAGAATTCGTAGGTACCGTAGCGGTATCCGCGGGCCTTGTAGAGCGGCAGCATGGTGTCGCGGATGCGGCGGCGCAGGGTGTCGATGTCGCACTTCTCGCGGCTCCAGGCGATCTCGGCCGCGGCCGAGAGGCGGGGCAGCAGCATGTGCTGCACGTGGCCGAAGTCGGCGATGTACTCGGTCCACAGATTGGCCTGGATGCCCTTGATATGCTTGCACTCCGATTCGTTGAGTCCTTCGTAGGGATCGAACGAGTAGCATTTTTCGAGCGTCAGGCCGCTGTCGATGGCCAGCGGTTCGCCGTAGACGGCCTGCTCGCGCGTCTGCGAATAGTCGAGGTAGAGATATTGGTAAGGACACATGACGACGTCGTTGCCCTGCTTGGCGGCGGCGATGCCGCCTTCGGCTCCGCGCCACGACATGACCGTCGCGGTCGGCGTCACGCCGCCTTCCAGAATCTCGTCCCAGCCGATGATCTTGCGGCCTTTGCCGTTGAGGTATTTCTCGATGCGGGCCACCAGGTAGCTCTGCAACTGCGCCTCCTTTTCGAGTCCCAGCTCGCGCATGCGCTGCTGGCAGTGGGGACACTCCTTCCAGCTGGCGCGCGGAGCTTCGTCGCCGCCGATGTGGATGTATTCGCCGGGGAAGAGTTCGCAAACCTCGTCCAAGACGTTCTGGAGGAATTCGAACGTCGTCTCCTTGCCGACGCAGAAGATATCCTTGTTGACGCCCCACGTGGTCCATACTTCGTAACCCTCGCCGCGGCATCCGAGCCAGGGATAACTGGCCAGTGCGGCCAGTGCATGACCCGGCATCTCGATTTCGGGGATGATCGTCACCTGGCGCTCGGCGGCATAGGCCACGATGTCGCGAATCTCGTCCTGGGTATAGTAGCCGCCGTGGGGCGTACCGTCGTATTTGCCCGTATGGGCGTAGAGGTGGCCGACATAGGTTTCGCGGCGCTGCGAGCCGACACGCGTCAGCTCGGGATATTTCCGAATCTCGATGCGCCAACCCTGGTCGTCGGTCAGATGCCAGTGGAAGGTATTGATCTTGTGGGCGCTGATGATGTCGATATAGGTTTTGACCTCATCGGCCGTGAAGAAGTGGCGGCAGCAATCGAGATGGGCACCGCGGTAGGCGAAACGCGGGGCGTCTTCGATCCGCACGGCCGGGATGCGCAGCTGCGCGGATTCTCCGGTCGCGGCGACGAGCAGCTGTTCGAGGGTCTGCAAGCCCCACCATACGCCCTTCACCGAGCCGCCCGCGAGGACGATCTCTTTGTCCGAGGTCGTATCGAGCGTGTAGGCCTCCTCGCCCAGCGCAGAGTCGATGCGCAGCTTCACGAAGGCTTTGCGCTCCGACGGAGCGATGCCCAGACCCGTGTAGCCGTCCTTGGCGATCCGGTCGACGAAAAGTTCGGCCAGGTGGCGCAGGGCGTCGTCGGAGGCCCCGATCGAGGCGTTCTGCGGAATGTCGAGCATGCGGCCCGTCTCCTGGACGGCGACCGGCTGGGGAATGATGTTCGTCCGGGCGGCTGCGCAGTGATGTACGGCCAGACCCGCGAGGAGCAACAGGGTTGCGATTGCGATACGTTTCATGGTATGGGTTGTTTTCGTTTTAGAGGATTATATACAATTCTACGGTTATGTGCTTCCAAGGAGCGCGCGGGCCGGAGCCTCGCCCCGCGAAGGCCCGAATTATGAAACAGTTAATTGTGCCATACTGTAAAGTTGCATATTGTTACCTTATTTTATTTCTCGGAATGAAATTGCGAATCCGCCTCCGGGGGCGAGATACATCTCCAGGGTCGTGCGGCTGTCCACCTTGCGGCGCTCGATGGCGTAGGCCTGCGGATTGGTGCGATAATGGGCGTCGGGCGCGTCGGCGTAGATCGTCGCCTCGTATTTTCGGCCCTTCTCCAGGAAGTCGAGGGGCACGCGCAGCGTCCGGGCGTTCTCGTCGGTCACGCCTGCGGCGAACCACTGTCCGCTCTGCTTGGCCTGACGCGCCACGACGATATAGTCGCCCGGTTCGGCCAACAGATAACGGCTACGGCGCCAGTCGACGGCCACATCCTTGATGAACTGGAAGGCATCGGGATAGCGCATGTAGTGTTCGGGCAGGTCGGCGGCCATCTGCAACGGGGAATACATCGTCAGATAGAGGGCCAGCTGGTTGGCGATCGTGGCGTTGACGCACGACGGGTTCGCGGGGCTGAACTCGCTCATCCGCATGACGAAGATTCCGGGCGTGTAGTCCATCGGACCGCCGTTGAGCCGCGTGAAGGGCAGGATCGTGACGTGGCGGGGATGAATGCCCCCGAAGGCCTGGTACTCGGTACCCTTGGCCGACTCGTTGCCGATCATGTTGGGATAGGTGCGGCACAGTCCCGTGGGGCGTACGGCCTCGTGGGCGTTGACCATGATCCGGTGATCGGCCGCCTTGCGGATGGCGTAGAGGTAGTGGTTGTTCATCCACTGTCCGTAGTGGTGTTCGCCGCGGGGGAAGATGCTGCCCACGTAGCCGCTCTTCACGGCGTCGTAGCCGTGGCGTTGCATCAGGGCGTAGGCTTCGTCCATCTTACGTTCGTAGGCGCGCACGGCCGACGAGGTTTCGTGGTGCATCATCAGCCGCACCCCTTTCGACCGGGCGTATTCGTTGAGCGCCGGGAGGTCGAAATCGGGATAGGGAGTCACGAAGTCGAAAACCTCCTCCTTGTTGAACAGCTCCCAATCCTCCCAGCCGATGTTCCAGCCCTCGACCAGCACCTCATCGAACCCGTGTTCGGCGGCGAAGTCGATATAGCGGCGCACGTTGGCCGTGTTGGCCGAATGGCGGGGCGAGCGTTTGCAGGCGGAGTAGTCCGTCCGGCCCGGACGCACGGAGGTCACGTCTTCGGTATAGGCCCACGACCCTGCGCCGCTGATCATCTCCCACCAGACGCCGACGTACTTCACCGGGTGAATCCACGACGTATCCTCGTAGGCGCACGGTTCGTTGAGGTTGAGCACCAGGCGCGAAGCCAGGATGCCGCAGGCGTTGTCCGCAACTTGGATCGTGCGCCAGGGCGTGTGGCGGGGCGTCTGCATCGTGCCCTTCCATCCCGAGGCGTCGGGCGTGAGCGAGGCGGTGAAGATCAGCCGTCGGGGGTCAATCTCCAGGTGCATGCACGGATAGTCGACCAACGCCGCCTCGTGGAGGTTGAGGTAGAGCCCGTCGTCGGTGCGCATCTGCAACGAGGTCTGCACCGCGCGCGTACTGTACGGCGTGTGGTAAGGATTTCGGGTCAGCGCCGCAGGCAGGCGCGCGGGAATCTCCGACAGGCGCGATTCGGTGTATTCGTACTCCTGGGTGTCGTAGTCGCCCGGGATCCAGAAGGCCTTGTGGTCGCCCGCCATGGCGAACTGCGTGAGCTCCTCTTTGATGATGAAGTATTCGAAACCGCGCTGGGCCGGGAATTCGTAGCGGAATCCCAGTCCGTCGTCGTAGAGGCGGAAACGGAGGGTCATAAGCCGTCCGGTGGCGCGCTGTCGCAGGTCGACCGCGAGTTCGTTGTAATGGTTGCGGATTTCCGACTCCTCGCCCCAGACGGGTTGCCACGTCTCGTCGAACGAGTTGCGGCGGGTGTCGGTGATCTCGAAATCGTCGTACAGCGAAACCGACGGATGGGCGTCGTGCTTGCGGATGCGGTCTCCATCGATCTCGATTTCGGAGACGTTCAGATCGCCGCGCAGTTCGAAACCCAACTTGCTGGGCAGGACGACCGGACGGCCGTCGTAGTCGAGCGTGTAGCAGGGCTCGCCGGCTTCGGTGAGCGAGACGCCGAGGCGCAACTTGCCGTCGGGCGAGCGGAGCTCCTGCGGTGCGGCGGCCGCCGTAGCGGCGAGCAGCAGAGCGGCGAATGTCGGGAATATGCGTTCGAGCAGCATCATCGGTAGAGCGGTGAAATGGTGAATTCGAAGGTATAGGCGTCGGCCGGAATGCGGTATTCGGGACGCGGCAGCGAACCGAAGGAGTCGACGCACCCCAGACCGCGCTGCACGAGGTCGAAATTCAGGTGCGTGACACCGCGCGAACGGTCGGCCTCGTGGGCCGCGGTGCGCAGCTCCTCGGAGTGCTCGTAGCGGTTCGACCGGGCGGAGAGCTCCTCGCTGGCGAAGGGCGACGAGAAGTTGTTCAGGTCGCTGCGCGTGAAGGGCAGCGCCGAGGCGGAGAATGGCGCGGGCGAGGTGATTTCGAGCCCGCAACCGCTATCGTCCGTCACGCGCAGCCACTTCAGCCCCACGTGCGTACCCGACTCCTGCGGGTGGACATAGCCGTAGTGGTACTGCTCCGTGACAGGCTGCACGAAGCGCCCCGTCCAGGCGGAGCTTTGACGGTCGGAATAGGTCTCGTAGGGACCTTTGCCGTAGAAATCCACCGTCGAGAAGTCGCCCGGGAGGGTGGTTTCCATCCCCACGCGGAAGAACTCGGGCGCCGAGGCGATATCGCCGCCGTCGGAGGTGCGGAGCGTCGCCTCTAAGGTACCGTCGGCGTAGATGCGGTAGCGGGTCTCGACCCGTACCAGGCCGGCGATGGGTTTGAATACGGTGGTCACCTCGGCATATCGGTCGGTCGTCGCGACGTCGAACGACTCCGGTACGAACTGCGCGGCGGGCCACAGGGCCATCTGACGGCTGAAGATGCGGGCTCCGGTCGGATGGAACTGGAATCCGATGTCGTTGTCCGTCACCGCGCGGCCGAAGCAGGGCAGCAGCGGCGCGGCGAGCAGTTCGCGTCCGTTCAACCGGTAGCTGCTCAGAGCTCCCGTCGTGCGGTCGAAAGAAATCGCCCAGGGGAGCGCCTGCGCGCCTGTCGTTCCCGTAAATACCGCCGTAGCCCCCTTCAATTCAACGGTCGGTGCTTCCGGAACGACCGTGCGGCCGTAGCGCAACCCCTGTGCGATAGCGATCTGGTCGTGCGCCAACTCCGTGCCGGCCGGAAGAAGTCCGTCGCGGCGCTTGAGCGTATAGCGTACGTTGAGGAAAATATCGGATGCCTCGGGCGCCGGGCAGGCTGCGAGCAGCTCCTCGCGGGTGTAGCCCGGGCGGAGCGTCGCGGTGCTCTGCGGTGCGACGTCGAGCCTCTCCAGCGAACCCGACAATACGGCCTCGCCGTTGCACGTCACCTCCCACTGCATCGCGTAACGCGAGAGGTCGGTGAAGAAATATTCGTTGTAGACACGTACCTTGCCGTCGAGCGCCTCCTCGGCCGTAGCGGAGGTGCGGATCGACTGCAACTGGTAGGCCACCTCGTGGGCATGGGGATGCAGCGACCGGTCGGCCGCGATGATGCCGTTGCAGTTGAACGATCCGTCGGTGGGGTCGTAGTCGTTGTAGTCGCCGCCGAAGGCGAATACGTGGTCGGTGCCGTAAACGGCGGGATCGACCTTGCGGTAGAGCGCCTGATCGACGAAATCCCAGATGCAGCCTCCCTGAAAGGCGGGGTATTTGCGGATGAGGTCCCAATACTCCTTGAAACCGCCCATCGAGTTACCCATCGCATGGGCGTATTCGCAGAGGATCAGCGGTCGTTCGGGGTTCGAAGCGGCATACTGCTCGCAACCCTCGTAACCGCGGTACATCGGGCAGAAGATGTCGGTATTGCGGTCCAGCACGGCCCGCTCGTACTGCACGGGACGCGTCGGATCGAACGCCTTCAGCCAGTCGTAGGCCTTTTCGAAGTTGGGGCCGTTGCCCGCTTCGTTACCCAGACTCCAGACGATGATGCTCGGGTGGTTGCGGTCGCGCCGCACCATGCGGGAGACGCGTTCGAGGTGCGACGCCTCGTAAGCCGGGTCTTTGGCCAGCGACAGCGAATCGTAACCCATGCCGTGCGATTCGACGTTCGCTTCGTCGATCACGTAGAGTCCGTAGCGGTCGCAGAGGTCGTACCACCGCGGATCGTTGGGATAGTGGCACGTACGCACGGTATTGATGTTGAGGCGCTTCATGATCTCGATATCGCGGATCATCTCCTCCTCGGAGACTACGTATCCTCGGTAGGCGTTCATCTCGTGGCGGTTGGCGCCTTTGATGAGCACCGGACGGCCGTTGACGAGCAGCTGCCCGCCCGAGATGCAGACATCGCGGAACCCGACCTCGAGCGACGTGCGTCCGAAGACCGCCTTGCCGTCCGACGGGGTGACCTCCATGCGGTAAAGCCGCGGAGTCTCGGCCGACCAGGGTTCTACGCCGCGCAGCGACGCCTTACCGGCGAAGACGCGCAGCCCCTCCGGCGAAACGGTCGAGGCAGTGGCCCGGGTGGTATAGCCCAGTTCGGGTACGGAGACCTCGACGGATTTCACGCCGCGCGTCGCCGTGACCTCCCACGTCAGTTCGCCCGCGGCCGACGCTTCGATGCGGATATCCTCCACGCGGCGTTTCTCCAGCGCCGTGAGGTAGGTTTCGCGCGCCAGGCCCGAGAGACGCCAGAAATCCTGGTCTTCGAGGTAGGTGCCGTCGCACCAGCGGAATACTTCGAGTGCGATGCGGTTCTCGGCCCCCGGAACCACCAGACGCGTGACGTCGAAGCGCGCTTCGAGTTTGCTGTCCTCGCTGTATCCGGCTTCGCGACCGTTGATCCACACCCGCACGTTGGAGGTCGCCGAACCGATGTGCAGCAGGATATCCTTCCCGGCCCACGAAGCGGGCAGCGTGAAGGTGCGGAGGTAGTGGCCTACGCGGTTATGCTCCGTGGGGACGTAGGGCGGATTGTTGTCGTAATGGCCGCGCCAGGCGTAGCCGATATTGAGATAAACCGGATCGCCGAAACCGTTGAGTTCCCACATACCGGGAACCGGCATCTCGCCCCAGTCGGAGGTATCCGTGCCGGGAGCGTAGAAGTCGGGCGTGCGATCCGCCGGGGTTTCGTAGCCCTTGAATTTCCAGATGCCGTGCAGCGAGAGCCGCGGCGCATCGGTCGCGAAGGTCGCCCGCATGGGCAGGCGGCCACGCTGGTTGACGGCGGGATTCTGCCAGTCGGGATCGGATTGCCGCGCAGCGGCGTATGTCTCGGGTGTCGCAGCACTCGCCAAAACGAGGCATGCGGCTGCGGTCAGAAAGGAAAGGGGTACTTTCATCGTCGTTTATTTTTTGATCTTTTTACCGGCCTTGACTTCGCGCATGCCCATTTTCGAGAGCACCTCGCGGGCCTCAGCCGGTTCGTCGGTCGTGAGTTGGTCGACGCCCATGGCGAAAAGCGCCTCCATCTGCGCCGGATCGTCGACCGTCCAGGTATTGACGCTCATACCCAGCTTGCGGGCTTCGGGGTACCACGTAGGGTCGCTCAGCAGCGTTTCGCACCAGGTGCTCACGCCGTTCATACCCATCCGTGCGACCTCCTCCGGGCGGCGGTTGCTGCCCACGTACTGCACCGTGAAACCCGGAACGGAACGGGCCAACACGACGCTGGCGTTCGGGCTGAAGGTGAAGAACATCACACGCCGGGGCGAGAAAAGTCCGTGGGCCTTCAGGGTCTCGATGATCCGCGCGATGGCACGGTTCTCGATCTCGGCCGTGGAGTGGGTTTTCACTTCGAGAACCAGCATCGTCTTCGGGTGCCGCTTCGCCTGGGTCAGGAATCGGTCGAGCGTCGGGATGGGTTCGCCGTTCTTCAGCCGGTAATCCCGGAACTCGGCATAGGGGTATTGATCGATGCGCTTGCGGTCGATCGAGGAGTCGTGGAAGACGAGCAGTTCGCCGTCGGAGGTCATGTTGACGTCGAATTCGACGCCCCAGAACCCCGCTTTCTGGGCACTTTCGAGTGCTGCGAGCGAATTTTGGGCATATTCGCCCGCCTCGCAGTTCCAGTAGCCGCGGTGAGCCACGATGGCCGACGCTCCGGGCCGGGCGGCATGGCTCCAGGCGGCGGTCGCGACGGTCAGCACGGCCGCCAGCAGCGTCTTGGCGATGGTTGCAGGGGTCATTATTTCTTGATCTTGATCTTTTTACCGGCTACGACCTCGCGCATGCCCATTTTCGAGAGCACCTCGCGGGCCTCCATCGGGTTGTCGGTCGTAAGCTGGTCGACACCCATTTCGAAGAGGGTTTCCATCTGGTCGGCGTTGTTGACCGTCCAGGTATTGACGCTCATGCCCAGCTTGCGGGCTTCGGGGTACCACGTGGCGTCGTCCAGCATCGTCTTGAACCAGGTATCCACACCGTTCATACCCAGCTCTGCGGCAACCTGTGCCGGACGGCGGTCGCTGCCCAAGTACTGCACCGTGAAACCCGGAGCCGACTGGGCCAACACGCGGCTGGCGTTGGGCGAGAACGAGATGAAGATCACGCGTTTGGGCGAGAACAGTTTGTGGGCCTTCAGTTTCTCGATGCTCAGGGCGATGGCGCGGTTCTCGATCTCGTCCGTCGAGTGCCATTTCATCTCGAAGACAAGCACCGTCTTGGGATATTTCTTCGCCTGTTCGAGGTATTGATCGAGCGTCGGGATGGGTTCGCCGTTCTCCAGGCGGTAGTCCTTGAATTCGGCATAGGGAGTCTGGTCGATGCGTTTGCCGTTGATATGGGCGTCGTGAAAGACGAGCAGCACGCTGTCGGCGGTCATGTTGACATCGAATTCGCTGCCCCAGAAACCGGCTTTCTGCGCGCTTTCGAGCGCTGCGAGCGAGTTGCGGGCGTAGCCGCCGGCTTCGCAGTTCCAGTAGCCGCGGTGGGCTACGATGGCGGAGGCTTTCTTCTGAGCCTGTGCCAGGGTTACGGTTGCCGCTGCCAGGACGGTAGCGAGGAGGGTTTTGGCGATCAGTGCGGTTTTCATATCGATTACATTTTTGAAGCTTTGTAGGTTATGTTGATGACACGGGTCGGTTCGACGGCGGTGATGCGGAACGTGGGAGCCTGTTCCATGAAATAGGTGCTCAGCCACATGGAACGTTCGCCGTCCGATTCGAACTCCGTATGGATGTAGTCGCCCATCTCGACGCGGATCTTGCCTGCGAAACGGATGTGCAGACTACCGCCCGAGAGGAACTCCGAGGAGAGCTCCACGCCGGGTTCGAGCGTCTGCCCGGGAGCCAGATGCAGCACGGCATCCCGCTCGACGCCCGAGGTGCGGAAGTCGTCGAAACGCAGGTCGGCCGTCAGGTTGCAGAGGTTGCCGTTGTCGATCTCGTTGATGTCCCAGCCCGAAGCGGAGAAGTCGAAACCCATGTCGAGCAGCTTTTGGGTGTTCTGCGGCGGCTCGTAGCAACCGGCGAATCCGACGTAGCAGCCCACGTTGTGCACTTCGCGGGCGATGGTGCGGAGCTGCTCGTCCGTGAAGTCGCGGACATTGCCCATGCAGTAGAGATAGGGCGCGCCCATGTATTTGCAACGGTCGACAATCTGCTGGATGCTCTTGTAGGCATGGTACTCCAGGATGGGCCCCGAGAACTCCTCGCGCGTACCCCAGTAGAGGATGAAGTTCTCGCCCATGATCGAACGCGTAATGCGCACCTGTTCCTCGTCGGCGTGCGAGAGCAGCGGCGCGATGTTGTTGCGGCGGCACTCCAGGAGGAACTCCTCCATCGAGGTGATGCGGGTGCGGTATTTGGCGTAGCGCGAGCGGTAGCGGTAGTTGTTCATCAGCGTATCGAACGGCGTCTCGCGGATCACCACGTCGGCGGCCGAATTCCCGTCGAGGTCGGTGACCTGGTCGCCCAGGCAGCCCCTCACGCCATGCATGACGATGTATTTTCCGGGCGTGGCCGTGGCGTGGATGTTGGCCTCGATGATCTTGAAGCCCAGGCGTGCCGCGATCTGCACGTCGAAAACCGACTGGCAGGGGATGATCGGATCGCTGTTGGCGTAGATCTTGTCGATGAACAGATGGCTGTAATAGGGGCCTCCGAATTTGAAAGGCCAGTTGGCGTTCACGGCGCTCGACGTGTTCATGCGGATGCGCCGTTCGACCGCAGGGGTCAGGTTTTGCGCTGCGAGCGTCCCCGCCGTCGCCAAGGCGACGAGCAGGAATGCACAGCGAACGGATGCGTAAGGTTTCATAACAGGGGGACTTGGTTCGTTCGGGTTACGGGAGGGTTATCGTTTTCGGGCGGCCTGCTGGCGCAGGGGTCGCTGCGATACGAAGTCGCAGAAATCCTGGTAGAGCTCCTGATCCTCGGGGTCCGCGGAGTGTTTGAGGGCACTCAGGCCTTTGCCGCCCTGGTAGTAGGCCAGGTAGCAGCGCTCCCAGACGCCCGCCTCCTTGAAGGCCCGCATGTAGTCGCGCAGGCGGCCGCCCTTATGATGCTTCTTGAGGGCCGATTCGTCGAATTCGAGCTCCATCTCCATGCCGTTGGCGGCAGCCTGTGCGCAGGCCGTCTCCAGACGCGAATAGGGAATGTCGGAGTGGAAGAAGTAGTTGGGCTGGTAGTAGGCCCGGACGAATCCCTTCTCCCGCCAGCCCTCGTAGCCCGGGGCCTGGAAGTAGGGAATCCAGTAGAGTCCGTAGTGCTTTTGGGCGCAATAGTCCACGATGTCGGCGATCAGCGGGCTCTTGGTCAACGTCTCCTCGGTCACCCAGTAGAATCCGGCCAGTTCGACATGCTTGAACTTCGCCTCCTTGAAGCGGCGCAGCACCAGGTCGATATACCAGCGGCAGGCCAGTGCGCGGTCGTTCTCGTCGGAGAAGTCGAGCACGCGGTCTTCGAGCACACCCCAGTAGGTCGTGCCGCCCTTCTTGGCGATGGGCTGCTTGTAGACGATCGGATTGGGGATCGAAATCATGATCTGGCGTTTGGTCGCGGGGGCGCCGATCGTTTTCGAAGCCTGCTCGACCGCCTGTTCGATGGCATCGAGCACCTGTCCCTCGGAGAAGTAGTAATCGATCAGCTTGAGCCAGTCGGCCTGCGTGGCGGCCGGAAGGATCGAGCCGTCCGTGTTGCGGTGTCCCGGATCGAAGGCCACTTCGGCACTGCCTTCACCCAAATCGCGGATTTCCAACAGCAGGAAACCGTCGAAAAGCCATTGTTCTTTGCCATTGCGGTCGGTGTAGGACACGTAGTCCTTCATTTGCTCTACGCCCCAGTTGCGGTTGTGGGCTCCTCCGGCGTAGATCAACACCAGGTCGGTAGCCGTGAAGGGCTTGGTTTTGGGTTCGGCCCATACGGGCAGCATGCATGCGAGTGCCGCAAGGCAGGTCAGAATATGTCGGATAGATTTCATCGTCGTCGGGTTTGAGGTTACTTTTTGCGGAAGAATCCGATGGTGGATTTTACGGCGCGGTTTTCGTCCGAATGGTAGTTGACGTGCTGCGTGCCGACCATCATGCCGGTCGAGCCGCCGCCGTCGAGGTTCAGCGCGTCGGTGCATCCGATGCCGCGCAGGATGCGGGCCAGCTCGGTAAGCGTGGCGCCGCCGCTGGCCGCGATGCGGCCGTCGCAGATGAAGAGCACCACGCGGCCGTCGGCCATATGTCCTACGGCCGTACGGTCGGGCGAAACCGCGGGGCCGAAGATGTCGTAGGGAATGATTTCGTAGTTATTCAGGTAATATTCTTTGCCCTTCGAAGTCTCCGTGAAATCGAAAGGACATTTTCCGTCTTTGAGCAGCACGGGACCCGCACTGATGGCGTATCGGGGCGACCAGCTCACGGGTTTCGTCGGGTTGACGGTCGATACGCTCGCGTATTTCGCTTCGCCGCGCACCGAGGGCAGCGGACGGTCGAAATAATAGTTCGAACCGCTGGTGCCGACCCAGTAGACGCCGGGTTTGCCGTCGGCCGTGACACCGAAGATACCGCGCGTAGCGTGATACATCACGTTATACTCCTCGTCCTGCGAGCGCAGCGAACCCCGCATGTCGGGAATGAAGCCGATCGGGCTCGAATCCACGACGGCGATGCCCACGTGGTCCGAAGCGTAGAAATATCCGGCGTTGGTCATTACGCAGCAGTCGCCACCGAACGAGGCGGCCTGCGTGTCGATGGTGGCCTTGGAAGCGGGAACGTTCACGCGCAGCTCCACAGCGCCTTTGCTGACGTCGGCCACGGCATACCACGCGTGGAAGTTGTGGCCGCCGACCTTGTCCGTCGTCTCGTAGACCGAGATATCGGCGGGCAGCGACGACGTGTCGAGCTTCTTCCAGTTGAGTTTGATCGCTTCGGGCTCCTTGCCGAGCGAAGCTACGATCTCCTCGCTGTAACGGACCTCGTTGTTCGCCCGCAGATAGGCCCGGAAACGGTAAGGCCGACCGTATTCGAGCAGCACGTTGGAGATGACCTGCATGACGGGTCGGGTGCCGTCGAGTGCCGGGCCGTCCTGGCGGGTATCCTCCACGGTCGGCGTTCGGTCGGCGCTCCAGCAGATGCCGCACGCGACGTTGCGGGCACCCTCCGTATTGCGGGGTGCGTAGCGGAAAGCGATGCACGACTCGGTTACGGTCGCCTCACCGACGAAAGCGACGCCGGGCGAGGTGAGGTCCTCCAGCCGCAGAGCCGATGCGTAGACGATCTCCGACGAGCCCTTGCGACCGTCGGCGCAGACGCCGAACGTGTAGGTTTTGTCCTGTTCCAGCCCTCCGTCCACGGTGTAGCTCTCGACATTGCGGGCCGTGAAGCCGATTTTCCGGGGTGCAGTCTCCCCTTCGGCGCGTACCCAAACGGTGAATCCGCTCTCCGAGTCGCTTCGGTCGCTCCACGTGACGCGGACTTTCGTCTCGGCGATCCGTTCGGCGGCGACGTCGGACGGCGGTGTCGGTGCGGACGATGCCGCGGGCGTATCGCCCGAGTCGGAAGAACATCCGGCGAGCAGGAGTGTCGTAAGTGCCGTATATAATAACCGTCGTATCATGGTTTTCCGTATTTTGCGCGTTTGCTTTTCGGTGATTTACGGAAGGAGTAACCGACCGTAAGCCGGTTACTCCTTGTCCGATTCGTTTTTCAGGCGAAATCCGCTATTTGTAGGCGATGAGCGTAACCTCGCTAAGGGTCAGCCAGTGGTTGCGGACACCCCAACCTTCGCCGTAGAAGTTATAACCGTTCTTGATCGTCTTGAAACGATAGTAGCGGGCTTCGATCGCGTTTTCCTCGGGAATGACGAGCGTATCGCCATTGGCAATGTATTCGCAAGGCGTCTTCGCCGGAAGCGCTTTGACGATCTTCGAAATCTCCGTTACGTCCATACCGCCGAGTTTCACCCATTTGTCCCAGGCGGCTTCGGGTTCGCCCGTACCGGTATAGGCGTAAATCTCGTAAATCAGCGGGTCGTGGTTGATGTAGTCGTAGTAGTGGTAGGTGATGAAGCGTGCCAGACGGATCGTCTCTCCGGCGTCGATCGTGAAGGAGTCGCCGTGGCCCTCTGCGGCTTGTGCGTTGGTCGTCGTGAGCTCCCAGTGCTTGTAGGCGATCGGTGCATAATCGCTCTTAGCCGTCATCCACTTGCCGTCGAAGAGGTATTCGCTCGCGCTGTTGGACGTGCCGACCACACCGTCGTTCTCCAGTGCGAAGGCGCGCATCTTCGATTTGTCGGGCATATAGGTGCTTTCGTAGGCAATGGGCTGTACCTCCAGCGTGAAGGCTACATTGGCGTACGAAGGCGACGAGAAGACGATCTTGGCCTTCTTTTCCGCATCGATCAGGTTGTTGGGTTCGAGGTCGAAGACAATGGCATCGGCCGTCTTCGAAGCCTCGCGGAGCCATGCGCCGTCGGTGATCGCGTAGGTCCAGTCGTCGATGTTCGCGGTTACCTTCACGGTATACTGCTCGCCGCGTTTCACCGTGACGGATTCCTCACCCGTAGCCGTGAGTTCGGCGTAGTTGAGCGGGCGTACGGATACCGTCTTCTGGAATACGGGGTCGGAAGGCGACGCGAAGGTGATCGTGGCGGCGACGTTCGTGTCGAACTTCACCGAAGGATCGAGATCGAAGACGAGCTCCTTCTCCGACTTCGAAGCCTCCTTGAGCCATGCGCCGTTCTCCAGCGTGTAGGTCCAGTCTTCGACGTTGGCCGTGATTTGCAGGGTGAACTGCTCGCCCTTCTTCACCAGGACGGTCTCCGCTGCGGCGATGTCCATCTCGGCGACATAAGCGGGCTGCGATACCGGAACGCGTTCGATCGTACCGTCCGCAGCGACGAACTCCATCGTCGACGTACGCTCGGCGCCCGTCGTGTTGCGGTCGACGCCCAGTTTGAGGGTCGTTTTGCCGCTGCCGTGCTTGGGGGTGACCTTGAACCAGGGATCGGAAACGGTCATGGTCCAATTCGTGTTCGAATTCACCGTGAAGTCGATGATTTCCGCATCCGCCGAAAGCACGATCGATTCGGGCACGCCGATGTTGGCCGCCTCGTCGTTCTCGCACGCCGTGACGCAGAGCGCTGCGACGGCCAGCAGAAGCATTTTGAAGGTTTTCATAATGGATAGCGTTTGTTATTCGTTGTAAAATTTCTTTTGCCGCTCGGCTACGATCTTCGCCAAGCGCTGATAAAAGGCCCGTTCTTCGGCGATGCCGTCCATCCAGTATTCGATGGTGGTACCGCCGTAATAGGCCAGATTCGATTTTTCGAGGACTCCCAACTCCTCGTAGACGTCGATGTAGGCTACGTTGCGATCGAACCCATAGTTCGAATCGAACTCGACTTCGAGCCCCATGCCGGCCTGCTGCGCCTCCCGGACGGCATCGTAGAGCCGCTGGCGGGGAATCGTGGTGCTGAAGCAGTAGTTGGGCTGGTAGCAGGCGTAGTCGAAACCGTAGTTTTTCCAATCGGCATGGCCGAAGGCATCGTAGTAGGGAATCCAGTGGAAATCGAGGTTCTTCGAGTGTACGTAATCCGCGATCTGGCGCAGGTTGCTCGCGATGAATCCTCCGTGCTCGGGGAGCCAGTAGATTCCACTGAGCTGGATGTTGCGGAAATCGTGCTCGGCGAACTTCTCGACGACCCGGTCGACGTACCATTTGCAGGCGGCGATGCGGTCGGGATAGTTGTTGAAATCCAGAGCCCGGCCGTCTATCTCGCCCCAGTCGGTCTGACCTTCCTGCGGATCGGGCAGGAAGATCACCACCTTGCGGCGATGGAAAGTGCCCCCGATCTTGGCGCGCAGTTCGCCTGCGGCCCGGTCGAGCGCCGGGATGGAGTGTTCGTCGGCGAGGTAGTAATCCAGAACGGCCTCCCAGTCCTTTTTGTTCGAAGCCGGCTTCTTGTATCCGGCACCGAAGGACTTGCCGCCGCGGTGCAGCGTGAGAAACAGGTAACCGTCGAAGAGCCATTGCGGAGCGTCGTCCGTCGTGGCCAGGTATTTGGCGAACCGCTTTTCGTCGAAGAGACGACCCGTATCCGTAGCGTCGTAAATCAACATCAAATCGCGGATCGGAGCGCGGCCGATCGTCTCGCCGAAACGTTGGGTGACGGGGATTTCGATCCGGACCTTCGCATCTTCGGTCGTAAAGACGATTTTTCCGCTGCGCACCTCCCGGCCGGTGTTCACGTCGATCGAGACCCGGGCCGTGGCGGCGGAGGCTGCCGTGACATGGAGCCATGCGGCGGCATCGCCGGCCGAAACGTCCCAGCGGACGTTGCTGCGCACGACGAGCGTCTGCTCGAAAGCCGCGAACGTAAGGTCGTAGGCTTCAACCGAAGCTCCGTCGCGCGTCGCGACGGTGAGATAGGTCTCCTCGACGGGCGGATCGGGTTCGGGTTTTACGGGTTGCGGATCATCGTCGCCCGAGTGTCCGCATGCGCTCAGAAGAACGCATGCGAACATCGTCGAACGTATTGCCTGTTTCAAAAACATAGCGGTTCTATTCCTCGTTGTTATATCTCCAAAGTTCGACCTCAGCGATCGAGAAGAAGTTGACGCGTCCCGACCAGTACTGGTTCATGGCCGTGCCGTAAACTGCGTAGAAGTTCTTCAGCATCTTGACGCGGTAGTAGCGGGCCTCGGGAATCTGACCGTACTTGAACTCCACGGGCGATCCGTAGATCGTAAGGTCCTCGGGCGAACCGGCCTCGGCGGCCTTCGTGGGCTGCCACTTCTCCGAATCGTCGATGTCGGCGATCTTCTCCCAGTTGGTCCATTCGCCGCTCTGGGCAGGCTCGCCCGGCAGCGTATAGGCGTAAAGTTCGTAGACGGCCGGCGCCTGGTTCTCATAGGGCCAGTAGGGCCAGAAGATGACTTTCGAGAGGCGCATCGCCTGTCCGGCATCGAAGGTGAACGAGTTGCCGCGACCGTCGGGTGCCGGGTTGGGCATCGTCCAACCGAAGTTGTTGTAGACGACTTCACCGTAGGCGCCCTTCTTCGAGAGGTGTTTGCCGTCGAAGCAGAAGTAGGGGTCGGCCTTGTAGGCGGCGGTTCCCTCCCGGATGTAGGCGGCATCGTTGTCGAGCTGCATAACCGAGCACTGCGAGTGAGGCACCTGCGTAATCAGGGCGCGCGAAGCGGCGATCGTGTAGGTGTAGTCCTCCTCGAGGTTGTTCAACACGAACGAATAGGGATTCGAAAGGTTGATCTGCTGCCCCGCTTCGGGTGCGCCGTCTTTGAGAATGGCGCGGGTGGCATAGTCCAACGTCACCTTGACATCGGAGAAGTTCGAGCTCTCGACGAAGACGAATTTGATCTCGTGCGTCGAATTGTCCACCGTACCGCTGACCGTCTCCGAACCGCAGGTGGCCGTCGCCGACTTCACCATGTTCGAAAGCGGATGCGTAGGAATGAATTCCGAGAACTCGGCATCGACGTTGCAGGAGGTCATGCCTGCTGCAAACGAGATGATCGATAATAACGAAAGTATGCGTTTCATTGCTTTGACAAATTTAATCGGTTACCATCCGGGATTCTGAACCAGTGCAGGGCTCTTGTCGATCTCGGTCTGCGGAATGGGGAACAAATAGTACTCTTTCTTGAATACGCGCTGTTCGAAAGCGACGCGGGTGTAGAACTCCGTCGAACGGAAGTTGTTGGTCTTCGGGTCGCCGCCGCGTACCGAGAGGCCCCAAACGTTGCCGGCATCGCCGTATTTGTGGACGGGAGCACCCGAAACGACCTCGCGCGAATCGTTGCCTCCGGCCGGCGTCTTGTCCGAGAGCAGACGGCGGCGCGTGGTGTAGAAGCGGTCGCCTTCGAAGTTGAGCTCGATCTGACGCTCGCGCAGGATGTAGTCGCGCTGCTGGTCCTTGTTGCCCTTGATGCCGGGATAGGTCGAGAAGATGCTCGGCAGACCGGCACGCTTGCGGATCAAATCCCAGTACTTCTGGATATCGCTGTTCGTCGGATCGTACTCGTTCAACGCCTCGATGTAGTCGAGCAGAATCTGGGCGTAACGAATGTAGATCGAGATGTATTTGCCGGGCAAGTTCATACGCGTATAGAAATCGGCCTCGGCAACGACGCGCTTCTGCGTGAGGAAGCCCGTCATCGAGTAGTTGAGGCTCTGTCCCGAGTTGGATTTACCGCCGAAATAGAGTTCGCAACGACCCCAGCCGTCCTGCTGCGAGGCGTTCATGTTGAATCCGTTGCGATGAACGGCATCGTCCGAGTAGGGAAGCTGTACGCGGTGGTTGTAGTTGATCGAAGCGTAGAAACGCGCCTCGCGGTTGCAGAACATATTCCAGTCGCCCTCGGCATGGCCCCAGGCGTCGAGGTTCTTCAGGTCGCGGATCTCGGTCTTGCGGCCGGCGTCGGTCTTCATGTCTACGCCGCTGAAGTTGTAGTGCGGACCGTCGGAGGTGGCGAAACCGCGCTCGGTGTAACCCGACTGGGGATCATCGATCCGGCGGCCGTTCTCCATGTAGAAGGCGTCGACCAGACGCAGCGTGGGGCCTACGGCACCCATACAGGTGGCGCTACCGGCACCTTCCGGAATCGTGTGGACCATCCAGGCATAACGCGCGCCGCGGTTGTCCCACGAAAGGGTACCCTGGTCGATCGAACCGAAGACGATCTCGGAGTTCCAACCGTTGTTGAAGAGGTTGTAGTAGGATTTGTAGGGATTGAAATCCTTCGAATCCATACCTACGTCGCCATTGGTGTAGAGCTTGATGTTGGCGGCATCGGCTCGGGCGATCACGACCTTGTATGCGTCGGCCGCCGTCTCCCAACGCTTCACGTCGTAGGTCGTGCTGGCCAGGTGCGTGCCGTCGTGGTTCGTGAAATCGGCATAGTCGGGGTTGCCGTTCCACTGCTCCGAAGCCTGCAAGAGAAGCATCATGGCCTTCACGGAGAGTGCGGCGGATGCCGTCGCGCGACCCAGGTTGTCGGTCTCCGAGGAGTAGGAGTCGGGCAACAGTTTCTCGGCGCGGTCCATCAGCTCGCAAACGTATGCGGCGCATTCGTCGAACGGCGCGCGGGGCATGTTGCCGAAGTCGGCGTCGTTGCTCATCTGCTGTTTGATGAGCACGACCGGACCGTACTGGCGCAGCAGCAGGAAGTAGTAGTAACCGCGCAGGAAGAGGGCTTCGCCCAGGTAGCGGTCCTTGAGGTCCTGCGACAGGGCGCCGCACTTGCCGACGTTGTTTTCGAATACGAACGTCGAACGGATGGCCCGGTAGTAGGTACCCCATTTTACGTAGAAGCTCGTCGAGGGCTCCCAGATACCGAGATTGATGTTGTAGGTCGGATATACGGACCAGGGAATATCGCACTCGTCGGCGCAACCCAGCCAGGGATCATCCTGATGCAGACGGTCCATCGGCAGTGCGGCATAGCAGTTCGTCAGGTATTTCTGCACCTCGGCGCGGTTGCTCCAGACCATTTTGTCGGTCTTCATGTCGTCGGGTTCTTTGTCGAGATATTCGCAACCCGCGAACATTGCAGTGGCTATAAGCAGATAAAATATCTTTTTCATCGTTGGTCGGTTTAGATTAGAAGGTGATTCTCACACCGAGGTTGAACTTGCGGGCGAGCGGGTAGTTGCTACCGTTGCTCGAACCGCTCTCGGGATCCCACATGTCCCACGGCGAGAAGAGCAGCAGGTTGCTGCCTACGAAGTAGACGCGCAGGGCCTCGCATCCCCACGATTTGAGGTGCTTGCCGCGGAAGGTATAGCCCAGCTCGAGGTCCGAAAGACGCAGCAGGCTGCCGTCGTAGATCGTACGCGTGGAGGCTTTCTGGTTGTTGGCCGAAGCGCTGGCCGACAGACGCGGATAGAATGCGTTGGGATTGGGGTTCTCCTCCGACCAGCGGTCCATCGCCTTGGCGAAGAGGTTGCCCTTGCCCACACCGTTGGCGAAGGGGAAGAACGAACCGCCGAGCGAGTAGCTTACGCGGGCCTGGCCGCGGAAGAAGGCGCCGAAGTCGAGACCCTTCCAGTTGATCTGGAGACCGAAACCGTAGTTGATCTCCGGAACGCGCGAGTAGCCGATGGCCACTTCGTCGTGTGCGTCGACCACGCCGTCTTTGTTGTAGTCGAGGTATTTCACGTCACCCGGACGTACCGTACCGAACTTCTGCTCGGGGCTCAGGTCGATCTCGTCCTGGTCCTCGAACAGACCCAGGGCGATCAGACCGAACTGCTGGTTGAGCGGGTGTCCCGTGCGCATGCGCCAGGGATCGGTCGGAGCCTCGTCCTTCTCGGTGACCTTGTTGCGGGCGAAGGAGAAGTTACCGTAGATGCGGTAGTTGACTTTGCCGATATGGTGGTTGAACTCGGCCGTGGCCTCGAAACCGTGGTTGGTCATCTTACCCATGTTGGCCAACGGCTGCTGGTTGAGACCGGCGATGCCCGGAACCGACGAACGCTGAATGAGGATATCCCAGCGCTTCTCGTGGAAGTAGTCGAGGTCGATCGAGATCATCGAGTCGAACATCTTGAGTTCCAGACCTATGTCTTTCTTGAGACCCTTCTCCCACGTCAGACCCAGCACGCCTTCCTGTGCTTCGCCCGTACCGCCGGACCAGGAGGCGTTGGGACCGAAGTAGTGGCCGCCCAGACCCGAACCCCAGGTGCTCAGGTAGGCGAAACGACCCGAAGCCAGCACGTCGGAACCGACCAGACCGATCGATCCGCGGATCTTCAGGTGGTTGATCCACTTCACCTTCCAGAACGGTTCGTTCGAAATCAGGTAACCGATGGCACCTGCGGGGAAGACGCCGAAGCGCTCGCCCGACTTGAAGTTCTCCGAACCGTTGTAACCCATGTTGTATTCGAAGAAGTAGCGGTCGTCGTACGAATAGGTGGCGCGGAACGCGAGACCCTGCTTACGATAGGGAAGCGCGAGGATCGAACTGCCGGCCGCCAGGTTGTTGTAGCTGCGCTGGTAGTACATCGCCATGGCGCCTACGCGGTGCTTGTCGTTGAAGACCCGCTCGTAGTTGAACTGCGCCTTCAGCTCGTCGGCACGGTCGCCCGAATGCTGGTGGCTGTAACCCAGGAATTCGTCGCCTTCGCGCTTGCGCACCAGCGAGTAAAGACCCGTTTCGTCGTCGACGCCGTTCACGGCGTAGAGGGCCGAGTAACGACCGCGCGCCTGGATCGACGAGGAGTTGAAGTCGTAGGAGAACGACGCCGTGAAGTCGAGACCCTTGGTGATGAAGTCGAGTTTCTGCTTGAGGATGATCTGGCTCATGACCGACGTGCGGTAGGTCTTGTTGTAACCCGAACCGAACAGACGCTCGGCGGGGTTACCCAGCGAGGTCGAAAGCGGAGCACCCCAACCCCACTGCAATTCGCCGAACTCGTCGTAGCCGATGGGCACGCGTACGGGCGTGGTAATGGGGTCCTGCTCGTAACATGCCTTGAAAAGCTCCGAAGCCTGCGACTGGAAGTTGTTGTTGGCCGTGATGGGACGCGGCTGGTGGGCATCGGTCATGTTGGCACCGATCTCGAGCGAGAGGGTCGTCGTCTTGGTGAGCGACATGTCAATGTTCGAACGGAAGTTGTAGCGCGTGATATTGATATTGGTATTATAATCCGTATCGGGATTGTTGTAGAGGTTACCGTTATCGCGCAGGTAGCTGGCCGTCACGTAGTAACGCGCACGCTCGCCACCGCCCCGGACATTAACCGAAACCTGGGTGTTGGTCGAGTATTTCGTGAAGAGCTCGTCGAACCAGTTGACGTTGGGATAAAGATAGGGATCGGCTTTCGACTCGGTCATCTGAATCTGGTAGGGCGTGTAGAATTCGCTGCCGTAAGCCTCGTTGTAGAGACGCATGTAGTTGGCGCCGTCGAGCAGCTTGGGCATGTTCACCAGGTTGGAGATACCGCTTTCGATCTTCACGTCGATCTGCGCCTTCTGAGCCACACCCTTGCGGGTCGTTACGAGCACGACGCCGTTGGCGGCACGCACACCGTAAACGGCCGTAGCCGATGCGTCCTTGAGCACCGAGATGGTCTCGATCTCCTCGATCGAGAGATCGGACATCGAACGCTCCACACCGTCCACCAACACCAACGGGGCGCTGGAGTTGAGCGACGAGATACCGCGAATCCAGAATTCGGCGTTGTCGAGACCCGGCTCGCCCGTACGCTGTACGACGACCGCACCGGCGATCTTACCGGCCAGGGCGTTGGTCAGGTTGCGCTGCGGGATCTTCAGGGCGTCGCGCGAAACGGACGAAATGGCGCCGATCACGCTGGCTTTACGCTGATGACCCATACCGACGACCACGGCGGCGTCCATCTCGAGCGTATCCTCCTCCATGAAGATGTCGAGGCTGAGCGACTTGGGAACGACGGCCGTTTGGGATTTGTAACCCAGGCAGGTGAAGGTCAGGTGCACACCCGGATTGGGAACGTCGATCACGTAGTATCCGTTTCCGTCGGTTACGGTACCCGTTTTCGTTTCGTCGATGATAACGGCGACGCCCGCTACCGGCTGACCGTTGGGATCGATGACTTTTCCTTTGACGATCTGTCTTTCGGCACGGGCCGGTGCCGCACTGTACGCATTCGACTCCGATGCTTCGTCAGCGGGTGCTGCGAACGACGGCGCCGATAGCGTAATGGCCAGAAGGAGAGCGAACAACCGCCATTCCCCCCCCCTCAAAAATCGGAAGCAAAGATTTGTCATAAGTTCTTCATACATTTAATAATTAGGAATTTAGGTGGCATTGGGATTTCCAGTAGGAAAATTCCAACTATTCATTACGGAAGACAAAATAATATAGTTTTTTTCAATTTGTTCTCATTCCGGGGAGATAAAATAAATTAAATTTCCATCTTTTTTATTTAGCGCGCGGATATTCGAAGCGAAAATAAAATATATCATATTGTTTTATAACATATTAAGCGAAAAACTACCGCATATCAATTTAAAAATTATATTTTCGAAATTATCCGGATATTTACGATTTTATGTTTTATAATTCCGCTTAAAATATTTGTATTCCGAGCGATAATACCTACCTTTGCGGTTGAAACCAGCTTATTTTTGCCGCCATGTCCAGTTTGTTCGCTTCGGAATCCCCTTTGGCCGAGTTCGCCCGGGCCGTCAAGGTCTCTATTTTAAAAAAGATATTCGCTAAAAAGGAGTTCACGATTCCCGACATCGCAGAAGAGACGAATTTCAGCGTCACGACCGTCGCCAAGCATGTCGCCGAGTTGCAGGAAAGCCGTCTGCTCGAACGCATCGACCGCCTGAAAACCAACAAACGGGGTCGACGGCCCGTGCTTTATCGGGTGAAATCCGACGCCTGGAATTTTCTCGGGGTGGATATCAAGTCGCACGGGCTTACCTTCGGGTTGATGAACCTCTCGGGCGAGATGGTGCGGACCGAGCAGATCGGAGATTTCTATTTCGAGAATACGCACAACAAGTTGGACGAGATTTGCACCCACATCTCGCAGTTCATCGCGCGGGCCGAAAGCGAACTGCCGGGAAAGGTCGTCAGCGCCAATTTCAACATCGGCGGACGGGTCAATTCGCGGACGGGAACGAGTGCGTCGATCTTCAATTTCGAGGAGACGCGCGACATGCCGCTGACCGACCTGTTGAGCGAACGGCTGGAGATACCGGTTTTCATCGAGAACGACACCAAGGCGATGGCTTACGGAGAGTATGCGTCGGAGGAGCGGCCAGACTACGAAAACGTGATCTACGTCAATGTCGGATGGGGGCTCGGGCTCTGCCTGATCGTCAACGGAGAAATCTATTACGGCAAAGACGGCTATTCGGGGGAGTTCGGCCATATCCACATGTACAACAACAATGTCATGTGCCACTGCGGCAAGAAGGGATGCATCGAAACCGAACTCTCGGGCAGCGCGATCTGCCGCAAACTCATCGAACGCATCCACAACCACGAAGCGTCGGCGCTCTCGCGCAAGGTATGGGACGGCAATGTCATTACGATCGCCGACATCATCGCTGCCACGGAGCAGGAGGACCCCCTCTGCATCGAACTCGTATCGCAGGTCGGCAGCGAATTGGGGCATCAGCTGGCCGGGTTGATAAACCTGCTGAATCCCGACCGGATCGTCATCGGGGGCAAGATCGCCGAGGTCGCACCCTACTATTTCTTGCAACCCGTGACGCTGGCCATCCACAAGTATTCGTTGCGGCTGATGAACCAACACCTGTCGATCGTGCCTTCGCGGCTGGGGCCGAATGCCGGAATCGTCGGCGCCTGCATGCTGGCACGGAAGCGGCAGGTGTGGGACCGTCTGCTGGGGACGATTTAGCAGGTGAGGGAGGGGCATTTCGAGTAGGGTCCTCGGCCGGTCCGTCCTACCCCACTCCCTCGCTCGAAAGAGGCTTATAGTCCGGTTATAAAGATAGAATTTCCACTTTTCACCTAAAACCCGCAAGGCACAAGCCCTGCCATCTTCGACGGCTCGCACTTTCAGCGCGACGCCCCAGCTGCCGAAGATGAATTTCTTTTCGCTTTCGGCTTTTCACCTTTGCCCCTCCACGGCCTCTCGCCCGGGCTACCCCTGTGCCTTGTACTGCGACGGCGACATGCCGGTCAGCCGCTTGAAATAGCACCCGAAGAAAGACTGGTTGGGGAAATTGAGGTGGTAGGATATCTCCTGGATACTCATATTCGTGTATTTAAGTAGCGACTGAGCTTCGAGCAGTACGAAATGAGCGATCCAATCCGAGACGGGTTTACCGCTGATTTGCTTGATGATCGTCGTCAGGTATTTCGGCGTGATACACAACTGCCGCGCATAAAAATTCACACTGCGCTCCTTTTTATAATGGTCGCTGAGCAATTCGATGAATTTGCGGAAATACTCTTCGTTGCGGTTTCGTTCCTGGGGTTCCGTTTCGGGATGTTCCGCGATGTACCGGGATAGCGTGTCGGCGACTTTGTAGATCGTCGCGGCAGTCAGCTCGTTTACGATATCACGCGTGAACTGCTGCTCGGGAGCCTTCAGTTCGGTGGCGATCAACCGGATATAGTCGCCGATCAAGCCACCCTCTTCCGGTCGGAGTTCGATGCAGGGGCGATCGGCCAGTTGCAGAAAGAGTTGCAGAATACGCTTGGTGTCCATCGCGATATGCCGCATGAACTCGGACGAAAGCGCCAGGATGTAAGCCTGGAAGTCGTGGGTCGACTTGGTTTGCACGATGCTGCGCGGTCCGAAGATGAACATTCGGCCCTCGGTGATCCGATATTCGCGAAGGTTGAGCGAAATGGTGGTTTCGCCCCGGGTACAGACTCCGATGATGAAGGCGTCGATACGTCCGAGGAACGGGAGCGACTGTAAAGGCGTATCGCCGAGTACGGCGATGCACTCGCGCTGGATACCTTGGCGATAGACGCCTGCCTGGGCGGTCAGTTCGGTCAGTGTGATGCTGGGAATGGTCGTTTCGGTTGAGCTTGCTATGTTCATAATCTCTGCTATTTGCGTTCAAATATACAAAAATAACGAATATCATGGTTCGATAGGTTCGAAATAGGAGAAATAACGGACAGTATTGGTCCGTTCATGGAGAATGCGTCGCAAATGGAGCAGTTCCGACCCGGGCAAACGAAATCGCCCCGCCATTGACAGGCAGGGCGATTTCGTCGGTAGTCGGATACGATTTTACACCTTCATCGGTTTTTCGATCGGCATTTTGCACAGGGTGGGCGATGCCTCGCGGCCCTTGGCCGCGTTTACAAATCTGACCCTCCCCTAAATCCCCTCCTCGGAGGGGACTTCCGGTGCAACCCGCAAAGTTATAACGGATCGAAACCGGGCGCGAGCAAAATCGTAGCTAATCAGATACGACTTTACACCTTCATCGGTTTTTCGATCGGCATTTTGCACAGGATGGGCGATGCCTCGCGGCCCTTGGCCGCGTTTACAAACCGGGGACCCTTCTTCGCTTCACCGAGTCCCCTTTCTCCGGGCCGATGAACTCCGTCGAGAACGGGGCACTAAATCTGGCCCGGCGAATTCTGTCGAGAACGGGTCACGGAACTCCCCTCTCCGGACCGATGGATTCTATCGAGAACGGGACACTCAATCCGGGCCGGCGGATTCCGTCGAGAAAAGGTCACAGCCCCCGGCTCCGCGGAATTAATTGGCCGCTGCGGGAGCGTCGGTGATGCCGAGTTCGCTCTTCACCTCGGGAGCGATATCGGTCAGATTGGCTTCGTCGAAATAAGCGAGCGAACCGGTCGAGATATCGAATACCACCAAGTATCCGCCCGCTTTCGAAACCTTGTCGATAGCCGCTTTCGCCTTCTCGACGATCGGGGCCATCAGTTCGTTGTACTTGCGCTCGTAATCCTGCTGGGCGGCCTGCTGGTACTGTTCGCGACGGGCGAGCAAGTCCTGAAGGTCCTTGGCTTTCATCTCGCGCGTAGCCTCGGGCAGCGTGCTGTAATTCTTCTGATAGTCCTGCATTTTGGTCGTATACTCGACGTTGATGGCTTCGATGCTCTCCTGGAGGGTCTTGCCGAAGGCTTCGAGGTTCTCCTGCATCTGCTTCATCTCGGGCATCGTGCTGATGATTTCACCCGTGTTGATGCGTCCGAATTTCTGCGCGAAAAGCGATGTCGAGCTCATCACGAGTACGACCGCGAGGGTCAGTTTGATTGCTTTTTTCATAAAGATTTATTCAGTTAATGTTTTGATGTCGGTCATTTCTTCAGTGCGTCGATCACCTGCTGCGTGCGTTCCACGGCAGGCGACGAGTAAAGCAGCGTCGGGTTGTTCGACGAGTCGAGCACCACGTCGGCACCGGCCGTGCGGGCATATGCCTCGATGGCGGCGAAGACCTGCTTCTGGATCGGCTGGATCAACTCCAGACGTTTTTTCATCAACGAGCCCTCCTGTCCGAAGATGCCTTCCTGGAACTCCTGGGCCTCCTTCTCCTTGGCGAGGATCGCCTCCTCGCGCACCTGGCGCGTGGCGGCCGTCAGCGAGGCTTTCTGGTAGACGTAGTTGTTGTAGAGCGTCTCCACCTCGGCGAACTTGGCGTCGACCTGCGCCTGGTATTGCTTGGCGAGTTCGTCCAGGTCGGAGATCGCCGTGTTGTAGGCGTCGAGCGACTTGAAGATTTTTTCGCTGTTGACGACGATGTAGTTCTGGGCGGCTGCCGTGGCGGCCGTGCATACGAGCGCTGCGAGGAAGATCAGTCGTTTCATGATTCGCGTGTTTTTAGGTTCGCCGGACGGCGTTCGGCCGCTTAGCAATTGTAAATATAACTCTTTTCTTTCAAATTTATTGCCACCGGCCCGAAAAATCAGAACTGCTGACCCAAAACGAAGTGGAACTGGCTGCCGCTCTTGGTCGTCGAGTTGGCCGGAGCGTCGAATCCGTAACCCCAGTCGATACCCAGCATACCGACCACGGGCAGGTAGAGACGCACGCCGAAGCCGGCCGAACGCTTGATCTTGAAGGGCGAGAATTTCTTCCACGATTCGAATGCGTTACCGCCTTCGAGGAATCCCAGCACGTAGATCTGCGACGAGGGTTTCAGGATCACCGGGTAGCGCAGCTCGGCCGTGTATTTGTTGTATCCGCGCGAATAGTCGTTCGTCGGGTCGAGCGCACCGTCTTCGTAACCGCGCATCGAGATGATGTCGATACCGTAGATGTTGTAACCCGACATGCCGTCGCCGCCGACCTCGAAACGCTCGAAGGGCGATACCTTATATTTGTTGTAGCTGCCCAGGTAACCCATTTCGGCCTTGAGCATCACGACGAGGTTCGAATTCTTGGTCAACGCTTGGAACCATTGCGCCTTGAGCTGCCATTTGTGGAACTCGACCCAGCGGTAACGCTCCTGGTTGGCCTTGTCGCTGGTGCTCGAATTCTGCGCCAGACGTTCGAGCTCCTTGTAGTCCTTGCCGTCCCAGAGCGAGTAGGGAAGCGTCGCCTGCACCGAAACGCTGAACTCCGAGCCGCGACGCGGGTAAATGGGCTGGTCGACCGAGTTGCGGGCGAATACGAGTTTGAGCGAAAGCAGGTTCGCGGCACCGTTGGTCATGCCGAACGTATTCCAGTTCTTGAGTTTGAACCGCTCGTAGTTGGCCTCGGCGTAGAACGTGAAGTAGGGGTCGGGCCAGTTCAGACGCTTGCCCAGACCGGCGGCGACACCGTACGTACGGAAGTACTGCGTAGCGGTCTGCCAAACGTAGTAGGCGTTGTTCTGCTCGGAGAAGTGGGCCGAGAGGGTGAACGAATTGGGTTTCTTGCCGCCCAGCCAGGGATCGGTGAAACTGAAGGCGAAGGCCTTGTAATAGGTACCGTTGGTCTGCGCCGAGAGCGACAGCCGTTGGTTCTGACCCATCGGGTAAGGACGCCAGGCGCCTTTCTTGAAGGTGTTCTTGATCGAAAGGTTGTTCAGCGTGATGCCGACCGATCCCACGAACGTACCCGAACCCCAGCCTCCGGCGATGTTGAACTGGTCGGAAGCCTGCTCCTCGAGGGGCCAGTTGATGTTGACCAGCTCGCTCGAAACGGGTTTGATGTCGGGCATGATGGCTTCGGGGTTGAAGTGGCCCATCGATCCGAGCGTGCGGATGGTCTGCATGAGCATCGAGCGGTCGTAGAGTTCGCCCGGACGCGTATAGAGTTCGCGGCGGATCACCTCGTCGTCGACACGCTGGTTGCCCGTGATGCCGACTTCGTTGATCGTGAACTGTTTGCCCTCGAAAATCTTCACCTCGATATCGATCGAGTCGGGACCGATGATCGTCTCCGCGGGGTCGATCTGCGAGGTCAGGTAACCCTGGTTCTGGTAGAGCGACGAGACGGACATGGCTTCGGGATCGGTCTCCTTGCCGATACCCAGGCGCTTGTGCATCGCCTTCTTGTCGTAGGTGTCGCCCTTCTGTACGCCGAACATGCGTTGCAGGTCCTCGGTCGGATAGACCGAGTTGCCGACCCACGAGACGTTGCGGATGTAGTATTTGTTGCCTTCCGAGACGTCGATGTCGATGCCCAGGCGGTTGTCGCCGATCGGGTAGATCGAGTCGCGCAGCACGGTGGCGTTGCGGTAACCCTTCGAGTTGTAGAAGTCGATGAGCAGCTCCTTGTCGGCCTCGTAATCGCTCTCGTTGAGCTTCGTGCCCTTGAAGATATTGATCGACTTCTGGTGGGTCTTCTTGAAGGTGCGGCGCAGACGCTTGTCGGAGAACTGCTCGTTGCCTACGAAGTTGATCTTACCGATCTTGACCTTCGAGTTGCGGTCCACGAGGAACGTGACGTTGACCATGTTGGGACGCACCGTGTCGTTTTCGATGCGGACGTCCACCTCCGTGTTGCGGAAACCCTTTTCGGCCCAGTACTGTTTGATGAGCTTCTGGTTCTTATCGATCACGTAATCGGAAAGCTCGCTGCCGCGTTTGAGCTTGAGTTTCTCGATCAGGTCCTTTTTCTTACCCTTCGTGATGCCTTCGAAATCCCAGCTGTTGACGCGCGGACGCTCCTGGAGGAAGACCTGGAGATCGAGGCTGTCGCCCTCGATGTCGGCGCCGATCTTCACGTCGGAGAAGAAACGCTGGCTCCACAGGCGGGCGATGGCATTGGATATGAAGCTGCTCGGCAGGTAGATCGAATCGCCTTCGATGAGTCCTGCCGAGGATTTGAGGATATCGGGATTGAGGTATTGCACGCCGTGCACGTTGATGTTGCGGATGTGGTACAGTTTGGGCTGTACGTCGCTGGGCATCACGGGGGCGTCCTGCGGGAAGGTCGTCTGCGGGGTCCCGGCTTCTTCGGGCGCCTGCGTTCGGGCATAGGTATCGAAACCGCACAACGCCAAAACGGCGACTGCGAATAACTTTCCGAAATAATTCATCTGTACAAATCTTATCTATTGTCTGCGCAATGCTCCGGCATGCGGTCCGGTGCGCAATTTTCGTCTACTTTACCAATCCGAACCGTCTGTCGCGCCGCGCATACTCCTCGATGGCACGGTCGAACTCCGCTTCGGTGAAATCGGGCCACAATACGTCGGGGAAGTAGAGTTCGGCGTAGGAGGCCTGCCACAGCAGGAAGTTGCTCAGCCGGCATTCGCCGCTCGTGCGGACGATCAGGTCCGGATCGGGATATTCGGCCGTGTCGAGCGCCGCGCAGACGGTCCGCTCGTCGATCGATTCGGGGTCGAGCTCCCCGGCGGCGCTGCGGGACGCGATCCGGCGTACGGCCCGCACGATCTCGCTGCGGGACGAATAGTTGAGCGCCAGAATCAGCGTCAGGGTCTCGCCGGCGGCCGTGCGCTGCTCGACCTGGGCGAGGTAGCTGCGGACCTTCTCCGAGAAGCGGCTCCGCTCGCCGATCATCCTCACGCGTACGCCTTGGCGGATCAGCTCGGGCGTTTCGTTGACGACGCTCTGGCAGAAAAGTTCCATCAGCGCATCCACCTCCTTCTCGGGGCGCCCCCAGTTTTCGGTAGAAAAGGCATAGAGCGTCAGGTACTTCACCCCCTGACGCGCCGCAGCGCGCAACGAAGCCCGCACGGGCTCGACACCCGCGGCATGACCTTCGTAACGCTCCTTGCCGCGCAACTCGGCCCAGCGGCCGTTGCCGTCCATAATGATGGCGACGTGTTGCGGTATGCGTTTCTGCTCGCTCATATAGGGCACAAATATAGCTAATAAAAATGAGAAACCGTTTAAATTTTGGCAATATATATTACTTTACCCTTATCCGTTTTCCGGTCCGAATTTCATCCTGGCCGGTCGACGCTCGCGGCCCCTGGCCGCGTTTATAAATCCAAGCCCCGCCCTCGGAAGGGGCTTAAGCGTGCAACCCGCAAGGTTGCAGGGCCGAGAACATCGTCTTCGCCGCACGGTCCGGAGGTCGGGCTCAACTGCGGATATCGATCCCCCACATCATCTTATTGCGTAACGTGTCGTAAAACGAGATATTGTGCGGAACGGCCAGAAAAATCGGTTTTTCGGCGCGCCGGACCGTGAACGACGCACCCGTAACGACGGGTCGGGCGATCTCGTCGAGCGTGACGAACGTATCGGCATGCCGGGCATGGATACGCAGGTTGATGACGCTCGTGTCGGGTACAACGACCGGCCGCATCGTGAGGTTGTGGGGCGCCAGCGGAGTGATTACGAAGCAGGAGCAGGTCGGCGCCACGACCGGGCCTCCCGCGCTGAGCGAATAGGCCGTCGAACCGGTGGGCGTCGAGACGACCACCCCGTCGCCGTGGTAGGTGGCGACCATCTGAGCGTCGACGTAGGTCTCCACCGAGATCATTCCCGCGCCGTGGCGCTGCACGGTGAACTCGTTGAGCGCCCGAAGCGGCTCCGCGGGTGTCGGGAAATCGCCCGCGACCTCGAGCAGCGTGCGGGCCTCGACGGTGAGCTGCCGCGAGGCGATGCGCTCGAAAATCTCGTGCAGGCCCGAATTGGGCGCCGAGGTAAGGAACCCCAGGTGTCCGGCGTTGATGCCCATCACCGGGAGGGATTGGTCGCCGAGTCGGTGGACCCCTTCGAGCAGCGTACCGTCGCCGCCGTAGCAGACCATGATCGTTCCGGCGGGTTGCGCGCCGACAGTTCCGGCGTAGATTTTGTCCTCCGGAACGGGAATTCCCGCCGTGTCGTGCACGGCGGCGGCGAACTCCGCGTTGAGTGCGTAATCGAATCCGAAAAGGCGCAGCGCCTCGAACAGCTGCCGAAGTTCTTCGGCCGACGAGGCGAGCTGGGGCCGGGAAAAAAGTATGATTTTCATCGGCGGAGTTTCGAAAAAAGTGAGTACCTTTACCACGCCGCACGGCGGCCCTCCGCAAGGAGCGGCGCGCGGTGTGCATATCGGAGACAAAGATAACGATTTTATGACAAAACTGAGCGTGAACATCAACAAGATTGCCGTCGTACGCAACTCCCGCGGCGGAAATCTTCCGGACGTAGTGCGTGCGGCCGAGGATATCGAACGTTTCGGCGCCGACGGCATCACGGTTCATCCGCGACCCGACGGACGGCATATCCGCTACGCCGACGTGCGGGAGCTCAAGCGCGTGCTGCGCACCGAACTCAACGTCGAGGGAAATCCCATTCCGTCGTTCGTCGACCTGGTGCTGGAGACCCGCCCCGCGCAGGTGACCCTCGTGCCCGACGCTCCCGATGCGATCACCTCGTCGGCCGGGTGGGATACGCTGGCCAACCGCGAATTCCTCACCGCGATCGCAGCGAAGTTCCGCGAACGGGGCATCCGCGTCTCGATCTTCGTCGATCCCGATCCGCGGATGGTGGCCGGAGCGAAGGCCTGCGGCGCCGACCGCGTGGAGCTCTATACCGAAGCCTATGCCCGCGAATACGCCGCCGATCCCGCAGCCGCCGTGGCCCCCTACCTCGCCGCGGCCGAGGAGGCGCGCCGCCAAGGGCTGGGGCTCAACGCCGGGCACGATCTCTCGCTCGAGAACCTGCGCTACTACCTCACCCGCATTCCGTGGACCGACGAGGTGTCGATCGGCCATGCGCTGATCTGCGACGCGCTTTATTACGGGCTGGAGAATACCGTGCAGCTCTACCGGCGGGAGTCGGGCCATTAAGAATTTTTTCGGAGGCTCCAACGAACCGCACGAGCCATAACCTCCCTCGGGCGGAGGCTCGCTTCGCAGACTGCGGTCCGCAGAATCTTCCGGACCGCAGTTTGCAGAAAAACATGGAAAATACTAAAACACCGATTTTTATGAAACGCTTTCTTCTGTTGGCCGCAGCGCTCGTCGCGACGGGTGTCGTCTGCGCCCAGTCTGCCTACGATTTTCAGCGGCGGAGTCTTTTCGACGTGCTGCCGATCCGCTCGAACGACATCGTTTTCCTGGGCAACAGCATTGCGGCCAATTGCGAATGGGCCGAATTGTTCGACAACCGCCATGTCAAGAACCGCGGCATCCAGGGCGACCGTGCGGAGTGGCTGGGCGACCGTGTCGACACCATCATCGCGGGGCATCCCAAGAAGCTGTTTCTGTTGATCGGCATCAACGACCTGACCTCCGGGCGCAAGCCCCGCGAAATCGCGGCCGACATCGAAAAGGTCGTCGATCGGTTCCAGACCGAATCGCGCTGGACGAAAATCTACGTGCAGAGCATTCTGCCCGTCAACATCCGTGCGTTCGGCCGATTCGAGGACGGAGCGGTGCCGGCCGGCGTCGCCGCGACAAACCGGCTGCTGGAGGCCATGTGCACCGAGAAAGGCATCGTCTACCTCGATATCTACACCCCGCTGGTCGATTCGAACGGCGATCTGAATGCAGCCTACACCAACGACGGCGTACATCTGACGGGCGAAGGGTATCTCGTCCTGCGCGACGTGCTCAAACCCTATGTCAAATAACGGTCGGCCGAATCCATGAAGCGTCTTTTTCTATGGATCGCCGTACTTTCGGCCGTGTCCCATGTCTGCGCGCAGGAGGCTTACCGGGCCCAGCGCCGCTCGGTCTTCGAGGTGCTGCCCGCGGGGAGGAGCGATATCGTCTTCGTCGGCAACAGCATCACGGACAACTGCGAGTGGACCGAACTGCTCGCAGACCGCCGGGTGAAGAACCGCGGCATCGGTACGGACCGCGCCCAATGGCTGAACGAGCGGATCGATCCCATCGTCGCGGGACATCCCCGGAAGCTGTTTCTGATGATCGGGACCAACGACCTGGCTGCGGGCCGCATGCCCCGGGAGATCGCGGCCGACATCGAACGTGCGATCGACCGTATCCAGGCCGGATCGCGCCGGACGAAAATATTTCTGCAAAGCATTCTGCCGGTCAACGGACGGGCGTTCGGCAAATTTCCGAAACACTATGCGCGCGCCGATGCGATCGTCGAGACGAACCGGCTGCTGAAGGCGCTGTGCGCCGAGAAAAACATCGTCTACGTAGACGTTTACGCTTCGCTGGTCGATGCGAACGGCGATCTCGATGCCGCCTATACCAACGACGGTCTGCATCTGATGGGCGAGGGCTACCTCGTCTGGCGCGACGTACTCAAACCCTATGTCAAATAACGCTATGCCGCTTTCGAATCCCCTATTCCGCCGCATCGCGCGCCTGGCCGACGAACAGGGCGTGCGGGCCTTCGTCGTGGGCGGATACGTCCGCGACTATTACCTGCGGCGTCCATCGACCGATATCGACGTGGTGGTCGTCGGCAGCGGCATCGCCCTGGCCGAGGCGCTCGGGCGCGAACTCCACACGAAAGTCTCGGTCTTCAAGACCTTCGGCACGGCGATGCTCCGCGCGGGCGGCGTCGAGGTCGAATTCGTAGGGGCCCGCAAGGAGTCCTATTCGCACGATTCGCGCAAACCGCAGGTCGAGGCCGGAACGCTCGACGACGACCAGCGCCGCCGCGATTTCACCATCAACGCCCTGGCCTGGTCGCTCAACAGCGACACGTTCGGCGAGCTGGTCGACCCGTTCGACGGGATGTACGACCTGGAGGAGTGCATCATCCGCACGCCGTGCGATCCCGACATCACCTTCTCGGACGATCCCCTGCGCATGATGCGGGCCGTGCGTTTCGCCACGCAGCTGGGATTCCAGATCGAGGAGGAGACCTTCGACGCCATCCGCCGCAATGCCGCGCGCATCGGCATCGTCTCGCGCGAACGGATCATCACGGAGCTCAACAAGATCGTGCTGTCGCCCGTGCCGTCGATGGGCTTCGAACTGCTGGAAATGACCGGTTTGCTGGAGTTGATTTTCCCCGAACTGCACAACCTCAAGGGGGTGGAGCGCCGCGGTGCGCACGCCCACAAGGATAATTTCGTCCACACGCTCCAGGTCGTGGACAACGTGGCGCGGCGCAGCGACGACCTGTGGCTGCGGTGGGCCACCGTGCTGCACGATATCGCCAAGCCGCTCACGAAGGCTTACGATCCGAAGGTGGGATGGACTTTCCACGGCCACGAGGTGCTGGGCTCGAAGATGGTGCCCGCGATCTTCCGGCGGATGAAACTACCGCTCAACGAGCATATGAAGTTCGTGCAGAAGATGGTCTTCCTCCACCTGCGGCCGATCATCCTTTCGGAGGACCTGGTGACCGACTCGGCCGTACGGCGGCTGCTGTTCGAGGCGGGCGACGACGTGGAGGCGCTCATGACCCTCTGCGAAGCCGATATCACCTCGAAAATCGACGCCAAGGTGAAGCGCTACATGCGCAATTTCGAACTCGTACGCCGCAAGATGAAGGACCTGGAGGAACGCGACCGCATCCGCAACTTCCAGCCTCCGATCACGGGCGAGATCATCATGGAGACCTACGGCATCGGACCGTGCCGCGTGATCGGCGACATCAAGGAGATCATCAAGAATGCGATTCTCGACGGCGAAATTCCCAACGACTACGCTGCGGCCTTCGCGCTGATGGAGCGGCTGGCCGCGGAGCGGGGATTGACGGCGGTCGGGAAGTGATTTTCCAAGACGCCGGATGCGTGCGAATGATCGCGGGGCCGCCTCACAACGTGAAGCGGCCCCGCTTGTTTTGCGGTCGGGACGATTTCAGGGCGTCGAAAGCGGTTATCTCCCGAGACGGCGCATCTCCGGAGACGAACGGCGTCCCGGCTTATCGGCCGGCAAGACTCCCCCGCCCTGCGGCTCCGTTACTTATTGAGCAGCGAGGGGTTGTAAAGATAACGCTTGATGCTTCGTTTGGGCGTCTTCTCGAACTCCTTGGGATAGAGCACGATCTCGGCGATGCGTTCGTAGGCCGCCAGCTGGGCGTTGAGCTCCCGGAGGTTGTTCTCCATGATGGCGGGCAATTCGGCCTTGTCCACGCCCTCCGCCTCGGCCAGTTCGTAATCGGGTACGACCAGCGCCTTGAGACGGCCGTTGCCGCTGTCGAGCACGAGCGATTCGAGCACCATATACATGTTGTTGAGCTTGTCCTCGATCTCCTCGGGATAGATGTTCTGTCCGTTGCCCGAAAGAATCATCGTCTTCGAACGGCCGCGGATATACAGCGTTCCGTCGGGGTCCATCGTACCCATATCGCCCGTGTGGAGCCAGCCCTCGGCGTCGAGGACCTTCTGCGTATCCTTCTCGTTCTTGTAATATCCCGTCATGACATGTTCGCCGCGCACGAGAATCTCTCCGGCCGTCCGTTCGGGGTCTGCCGAATCGATCCGTACGTCGAGCATATCCTTCAGATAGCGTCCGCACGACCCGGACTTGAATTCGTTGTCGGGAGCGAAGCTGATGAGCGGAGCGCACTCGGTCATGCCGTAGCCGATGGTGATCGGGAAACGGATTTTCATCAGGAACGCTTCGGTCTCCTGGTTCATCGGCGCACCGCCGACGATGAAGATCGAGACGTTGCCGCCGAAGGCATCCAGGAGCTTCTTGCGGATGACCGAATAGATCGCCGTATTGAGCAGCGGAATGCGCATGGCCACCGACATGGGCCGTTTTTCGAGCATCGGAAGCACCTGTTTGCGGTAGACCTTTTCGAGAATCATCGGCACGCAGCAGACGATCGTCGGCTTGACGACCGACATGGCTTCGATCAGAATCTTGGGCGAGGGAATCCGACCCAGCAGGGTGATATGCCCGCCGACGGCCAGCGGCGCCAGGAAATCGAAGGCGCAGCCGTAGGCGTGGGCCAGGGGCAGGAACGACAGCGTGCGGCCTCCGCGCTGGAAATAGCGCGTGCCGGTCTGGGTGTTGACCGCATTGCGGGCGAAAACCACGTTGCCCGTAAGGTTGTTCACCGTGAGCATCACGCCTTTGGAATACCCCGTCGTACCCGACGTATAGTTGAGCAGGCAGACCCGGTCGTTGGGAATCTCCGGATAACGGATGTCGTCGATACCAAAGCCGCGCGGATATTTCGAGCGGTAGTTCTTCACGATGTCGCGCTGGAACTTGGTGAGCGATTTGCCGTCGCGTTCGAAGATCGCATGGAAATCCGTCAGCGAGAAGACCGCTTCGACCTGCCGGATCTGCTCCTCCTCGATCACGTCCCAGAAATTATCGCCCAGGAAGAGCAACCGGCTTTCGGAGTGGTTGACGATATGGACGATATCGGTCGGGGTGAAGTCCTGAAGGATCGGCACGATCACGGCACCGTAGGTGATCGTGGCGATATAGGTGATGCACCAGCGCGGGTTGTTGCGGCCGATCAGGGCGATTTTATCGCCGTGGCGAATGCCCGCCTTCTTGAAAAGCAGGTGCAGCTTGGCGATCTCCTTCGCCATTTCGTAATAGGAGAAGGTCTCGTTCTTGAAATAATCGGTCAGAGCCGACATTTCGCGGTGTTCGCGAAAACTCGTCTCGTAAATCTTAATCAGATTTTCCTGTAACATGGCGTTCTAAATAGGGGCGTACCAGCCCGCGGTACGATAAGTTCCGAACGGCCGGAGAGCACTACGAACGCTCGTTCGGAGTGCGGTCTTCCGTGCGTTTCTTGAGCTCGTCGGCGACGGTATGGCGCGGTTTCCAGATATAGATTTTGGATTCGGTGCCGGCCCGCAGCCGCTCGATGTTCTTGCGATGGGTGAACAGCAGCAGGACGGCGATCACGAACGAAAAGACGATGAAGGGCACGTTGTGTCCCACCTTGGGCGAGATCAGCGTGAAGAGCGGGAAACTGCATCCGGCGATCATCGAGGCGAGCGACACGTAATGGGTGACCATCAGCACCAGGAACCATACGCCGAAGCACAGCAGCACGAGCGGCGCGTTGACGCCCATGACGGCGCCGACGAGCGTGGCGACTCCCTTGCCGCCGCGGAATCCGGCGAAGATGGGGAAAATATGCCCGACGACAGCGGCGAAAACGGCGAGGAACCGCAGGATATAGAACCAGTTTTCGTTGGCCCCGTCGGCGAAAACGCTGTCGTACTTAATCAGATCGACGATCGTCACGGCGACGAATCCCTTCAGGAAGTCGAGCGCGAAGACCGGAAGCGCCGCACGGCGTCCCAGCACGCGCAGCATGTTGGTCGTTCCGGCGTTTTTCGAACCGTATTCGCGGATGTCTATGCCGTAGTATTTCTTGCCGATCCACACGGCGCTCGGAATCGAGCCCAGCAGATAGGCGATCAGAATCATCGTCGTAGCGGTATAATAAGTCAAAATCATCGTCGTATTCGGTTTAAACGGCTGATACGATTATCCTTAGATTTTCCGCCCCTGGTTGCGTCCGGGCCGGTCGAAGCCTCGCAGCCACGGCCCCGTTTGCGAAGCCCCGAACCCGCGAAGTCGCAAGGCCGGAAATACCGTAAAGGCGAAATCGTATACCCAATAGCCTTCGTTTGTTTTTGCAAATATAATAAAAAAAGGTAACTCTATACAACCTTTATACCTTATTCGTTTCCTGCCCGCCAATACGCTCCGTGCGGTCGTATGCTCGCAGCCTCAGGCCGCGTTTACAAATCCGCCCCACTCCTAAGACTCCTCCTCGGAGGGGATTTAAATGTATAACAAACGAATTTACAATGATTTATGACTATATTCGTGCAAAATCATCTGTAATTGCCATAAAAAATCTCAAATTCGGATGCCCGTCGCGAAAAAACCGCTTTCCTTGCATGCGAATTCCGCGGATTGTCGTATCTTTGCGTGAATAAAGAACTGCGATCCGGCATTTCCGAGCGGGGCGACGCAGGCAGGCTGCGCAAAACCGGAGCCCCGAAAAGTCCGTCCGGACGATCGCGCTCCGAGGCGGAGATACCGGAGTGCAGGATCGCCAAAACGATTTCGTATGAATACAAAAGCATTGCTCGAACCGATGGGGTCGTGGGCCTGGTGGCGTTCGTGGTTCCTGATCTTCGTAGGCTGCACGATCATGGGCTCGGGTTTCGTACTTTTCATCAACCCCTACAAGTTCGTCCCGGGAGGCGTTTACGGCCTGGGCATCGTGCTGCACAACATTTTCCCGTCGATCCAGGTCGGTACGTTCGGCTACATGTTCGACATTCCGCTGATGATTACGGCGCTGCTCGTCTTCGGCGGCCAGTTCGGTACCCGGACGGTCATCGCCGCAATGTTCACGCCGGGATACATGAACTTCCTCACGCGGATGGTCTATCCCGACGAAGCGGCCATCGAATCGCTCGACCCGGCGCAACTGCTCGGCGGGCGGCTCGACCTGTCGAACGATCTGCTGCTCGCCTGCATCATCGGCGCCGTGGTGATCGGCGTCGGCATGGGGCTGGTCGTGCGGCAGCAGGCCACGACGGGCGGAACGGATATCGTGGCGATGCTGCTCCAGAAATTCGGCGGAATCAAATTCTCGACGGGCATTTTCCTCGCCGACGGATTCGTCGTGTTATCGGGTCTGGCCGTCATCGGCTTCGGACTGGGTACGGGAGAGGCCGCCTCGAACGGCTGGACGCTGACGCTCTATTCGCTCATCACGATCTACACCTCGTCGCGCGTGGTGGCCTACATGCTCGACGGCGCTTCGTACGACAAACTGCTGTTCATCATCAGCGATCACCACGAGGCACTCCGGCGTTTCATCATCGAGGACCTGGACCGCAGCGCCACCTACATCAAGTCGCGAGGCATGTATACGGGCACCGATCGCGAAATGATCTTCCTGGTCGTGAGCCGCAAGGAGGTGCGCCAGGTGCAGCACCAAATCCGGGAGATCGATCCGCGGGCTTTCGTCGTGGTGACGGACGCCTACGAAACCTTCGGCGAGGGTTTCAAGCAGTTCCCCGACAAGAACGAAATCCACGTGGAATAGGTCGCCGGAGCGAAAAGTTCTGCGGGGCGAACCGCAGGATCGCCGTTTGCGAAAAAGCATAAATAAAAACGTACACATCGTGCAACTCAACATCAATACCCTGCGGCCCGCGACGGGCTCGGGACGCAAACTCTTCGTGGAGACCTACGGCTGTCAGATGAATGTCGGCGACACGGAGATCGTCGTCTCCGTAATGCAGCAGGAGGGCTATATCTATACCGAACGGATCGAAGAAGCGGACGTCATTCTGATAAACACCTGTTCGATCCGCGACAACGCCGAGCAGCGCATCTGGGGACGGCTGGCCGAGATGAAACGCTACCGCAAACTCCGCCCGGGGCTGGTGATCGGCATCATCGGCTGCATGGCCGAGCGGCTGAAGGAGCGGCTGACCGAGGGGCCTTCGGGCGTCGACGTCGTAGCGGGTCCCGACGCCTACCGCGAACTGCCGCGCCTGGTGCGCGAAGCCGAAGCGGGCGGCAAGGGGGTCAACGTGCTGCTGAGCGCCGAGGAGACCTATGCCGAGATCGCCCCCGTGCGTCTGGACCGCAACGGCGTGAGCGCCTTCGTGGCGATCATGCGCGGCTGCAACAATTTCTGCTCCTACTGCGTGGTTCCCTACACGCGGGGCCGCGAACGCAGCCGCGATGCGGAGACGATCCTCACCGAGGTACGCAGCCTCTTCGAAAACGGCTACCGCGAAGTGACGCTGCTGGGACAGAACGTCAACTCCTACCGCCACGGCGATGTGGACTTCCCCGAACTGATGCGGCGCGTGGCTTCGGTCTCGCCGCTGCTGCGCGTGCGTTTCGCCACGTCGCACCCCAAGGACATGAGCGACCGACTGTTGGAAACGATGGCTTCGATGCCCAACATCTGCCGGGCGATCCACCTTCCGGCACAATCGGGCGCCTCGTCGATGCTGGAGCGGATGAACCGCAAATACACGCGCGAATGGTATCTCGGGCGCGTGGCGGCGATCCGACGCCTGATGCCCGACTGCGCCGTGACGACCGACCTGATCGCCGGATTCTCGGGCGAGACGGAGGAGGAGCACCGACAGACCCTCTCGCTCATGCGCGAAGTAGGCTACGATTTCGCCTACATGTTCAAATACTCCGAGCGGCCGGGCACCTTCGCCTCGAAGCACCTTCCGGACGACGTGCCCGACGAAGTGAAATCGCGCCGCCTGCAAGAGATCATCGCGCTGCAAAACGAACTGGGGCTGGCGAGCAACCGCCGCGACGTAGGCCGCGAATTCGAAGTACTGGTCGAAGGTGCCTCGAAGCGCAACCCCGAACAGCTGTCGGGCCGTACGTCGCAGAACAAGGTCGTCGTTTTCGACCGCGGCGATCATCGCGTGGGCGACTACGTGCGGGTCCGCGTCACGGACTGTACGGCCGCCACGTTGCTGGGCGAGGAGATCGCACCGGAAAACGAAAGGTGAAAAGTCGACCGTTTTCGATAACCCGAATGCAGCACCGAACTTGTTCAAGCGATGCCGAGGCGAGAAAAGGTGCAAGAATTCGAAGGAGTAATCCCGCCGTACGATCCACCTCTTCCGAGGAAAGGGAACCGCGGCCAACGGCCGCGAGGCTTCGGCGGCCGAGAGCG